>NZ_CP113977.2:3359185-3664565 GCF_026870175.2 Flavobacterium aestivum
ACATAAGAATGTTGAATAACAGTGTCTTCTCCTATTAAGCTTCTGTTTCCAATAACAGATTTGGTAATTTCTTTAGAATGAATAATACATCCCTCAGATACCAATGATTGCTCTACCATTGTTTTATAAAACTTAGATGGTGATAACAAACGTGGTCTTGTGTAGATTCTATTCTCATTATCAAACAAATTGAATTGTGGTATATCGTCAGTCAAACCTATATTAGCCTCAAAAAATGAATCGATATTACCAATATCTGTCCAATAGCCTTCGTATTGATAGCTCAATATTTTTTTATTCCCAATGGCTTGTGGAATAACTTCTTTACCAAAATCTTTTGTGTTTGGATTTGACATCAATTCTATCAATATTTTTTTATTGAAAATATAAATTCCCATCGAAGCCAAATATTCTTTCCCCTGACTTTTCATTTCATTACTCACCTCAGATTTCCAATCTGGTAATAATTCTTTACTTGGTTTTTCTATAAAAGATTCAACATAACTTTTTAAATCCGTTTTTAAAATACCAAACTCTGAAGCATCTTTATCGTTTACGGGTAAAGTAGCGATCGAAATATCGGCTTCAGCATCGATATGAGCATCGATCATTTCATTAAAATCCATTTGATACAATTGATCTCCAGAAAGAATCAATGCATAATCAAACTCATGGTTTAAAAAGTGTGGCATACATTGTCTAACTGCATCTGCTGTTCCTTGAAACCAGGTTGGATTATCTGGTGTTTGTTCAGCAGCTAGGATATCAACGAATGAATGGCTAAAAATACTAAAGTTATAAGTGTTCTTAATATGAGCATTTAGGGATGCCGAATTAAATTGTGTCAGTACAAACATCCTGTATATATCGGAATTAATACAATTTGAAATCGGGATATCTACTAATCTGTACTTTCCTCCTATTGGTACAGCTGGCTTAGACCTACTGGCTGTTAGAGGAAATAATCTTGAGCCTTGACCACCACCTAAAATAATAGCTATTATATTTTTCTTTTTAGTTTTCATTCCGTCTAGTAATAATTAAATTATATAATTCGATATATTAAACCTCCCACTTTTGCAGCAGGATAACATTCTGCCCCAATGTGAAATATTTTCATTTATAATGATTTATACATTTTAACCAAAATAATTTTATTCCTTTATGCAAAATTTAAAACTTTAATTGAAGAACACTACAATACAAGATTAAATATGCTTTAATTTTACACTACATTTATGTTTTAAATTTAGTTAAAAAAAAGTAAGACTACCTCTCCATTTTCAACATTTATCAATATGGCAATAAAACCTTCTAATCACACTAAACCATTAGAAATTCCTAGATTTATAATACTTACAAGTAAGTTTATCGCTTTTTTATCTACTAAATGGGTTACAGTTTTTGTCTTCAAACTATTTACAAAACCAATACGCCATAAGAGTCCTAAACGAGAAATCGAGATGGATCAAAAAAGTATTCAAACCTCAATTATCATCCCTGCCATAAATAAAGAAATAGTGGTTTACCAATACGGTGTAAGCGAAAAAAAAGTTTTACTGGTTCATGGTTGGTCCGGAAGAGGTACTCAATTATGCAAAATAGCCGATGAACTTTTAAAATCAGGCTATTCAACCATTAGCTTTGATGCTCCTGCTCACGGAAAATCCCCAGGGAATTCATCAATTATGGTCGATTTTATTGATTCAATTCTTGAACTTGATAAACTATATGGTCCATTTGAAATCGCAATTGGGCATTCCTTAGGAGGCATGTCTGTTCTAAATGCAATAGCAAAAGGCTTCACGGTCAATCGTACAGTTGTCATAGGAAGCGGAGACGTTGTACAAGATATAATTGATGACTTCATCAAAAAATTAGAATTAAAGCCAGAAATAAGTACTCAATTGCGTTTGTACATAGAGAACAAATATGGCGGAACAATGAACGATTATAGTGCTTACAGAGCTGCCGCTAAAACTGATATCCCAACTTTAGTAATACATGATGAAAATGATCCTGAAGTTTCTGTAAAAGCAGGAATCCATATCCATAAGCATCTTAAAAATGGAGAATTAATGATTACAAAACACTTAGGACACCGAAAAATCCTTGCAGATAATCATGTAATTGAAAAAATCATTAATTTTATTAAAAAATAACGATTATGAATTATCCTTTTGTGAAATCCGAAAAAGAATGGGAAGAAATACTGGGCTCTGAGCGATTCAAAATACTTCGTCAAAAAGGTACTGAATATCCACATACAGGAAAGTATAATTTGCATTACGAAAATGGAACGTATTGTTGTGGTGGATGTGGAACTTCCCTATTCGAAAGCGATTCTAAGTTTGATGCACACTGTGGGTGGCCTTCATTTGATAAGTCTATTCCCGGAAAAGTAGAATATATTGTAGATAATACTCACGGAATGAAACGAACCGAAATAGTTTGCGCAAATTGTGGCGGACATTTGGGTCATGTTTTTGAAGATGGTCCAACCAAAACTGGGCAACGATACTGTGTCAATTCTTTATCAATCGATTTTAAAGAAAAATAAGCACCAGACTTGAAACTAATTAAAATAAAAAAGCTTTACAATCGTAAAGCTTTTTTATTTTAAACAAGACTGTATTAGAAGGCAACATTCCATCTTGGTAACTTACCATTCTCATCTAAAAAATTTTGCAAAACTTGACCTTCTACGCTTGTTGGGATAGATTTTACATCAGCATTGAATGTTTCAAACCAAAGTACTTCAAGTCTTTCAATATTTTCAATTTTCATTTGTGCTGGCCAAGAATATTTTCTTCCTGTTTTAGCAAACTGATGTCCGTTTACAATTTTGTCTTTTAAACCTCCGTTTTTGCTTTTTAAAGTTCCATTGTTTTGAACAGTTCCTGTAGAAGCAACCATTATCAATTCTTTAGAATCTGCATTTGCAGCATAAACTAGGAAAACACCACTTCCTGATTCTGATGCATTACATACTTCTTCTAAACTATCCTCTTGTGTAAACGTAAAATGCCCTTTTACTGTAAACTTTTCTAATTCTTTATACATATTTTTTATAATTAAAAAAATGCCTCACAAAATCGTGAGGCATTTTGGAATTTTATTTTAACGTACTGGAAATTAACCCAATACTTCTTTTACTTTTTTACCAATTTCAGCTGGAGAATCAACAACGTGAATTCCGTTGTCTTTCATAATTTGTTTTTTAGCAGCAGCAGTATCATCAGAACCTCCAACGATTGCACCAGCGTGCCCCATTGTACGTCCTGCAGGAGCAGTTTCACCAGCGATGAAACCAATAACTGGTTTACGGTTACCGTCAGCTTTGATCCATTTAGCAGCATCAGCTTCTAATTGACCTCCAATTTCACCAATCATAATGATACACTCAGTTTCTGGGTCGTTCATTAATAATTCTACAGCTTCTTTTGTAGTTGTTCCAATGATTGGATCTCCACCAATACCAATTGCAGTAGTGATTCCTAATCCTTGTTTTACAACTTGGTCAGCAGCTTCATAAGTTAAAGTTCCTGATTTTGAAACAATTCCTACTGTACCTTTTTTGAAAACAAAACCTGGCATAATTCCAACTTTAGCTTCTCCTGGTGTAATTACACCTGGACAGTTAGGTCCAATCAATCTTGCGTTTCTTTCTTTTACATAACTGTTTGCTTTAATCATATCAGCAACAGGAATTCCTTCAGTAATAGCAATGATTACTTTTATACCAGCATCAGCAGCTTCCATAATAGCATCAGCAGCAAAAGCAGGTGGTACAAAAATAATAGTTGTATCAGCACCAGCTTGTACAACAGCATCTTTTACTGTATTAAAAACAGGAAGATCCAAATGAGTTGTTCCTCCTTTACCTGGAGTAACTCCCCCAACAACGTTTGTACCGTATTCAATCATTTGTGAAGCGTGGAAAGTTCCTTCGCTACCTGTAAATCCTTGAACTATTATTTTGGAATCTTTATTAACTAAAACACTCATGATATATTTTTTATGTAGTTTTTAAAATTGTGTTGCAAAAGTAAGGCTTTTGTAATTATTCTTCACTTTTTTAATAAAAATAAATTACAAAATCTGACTCATTTGATAACCCTTATATAATTTATTGTCTTTTAATTCCCAAACAATCATAATATGAGCCAATAACATTTCTTCTCTTGGATTCTCAATTGTTTTTACAAAATGAGAAAAACGTACAGAAACTAAATTATTTTCTTCAATTATATGACTTATTCTTGCTTTAGTACGAACATATGCTCTACTGATTTCGCTTGTGAATTTCATTAAAGAATCATAATCCATTTGTATAAATCCTTTGCTACTATTCCACTCTAAGGTAAAATCAGGATGCAAATACTCTTTCATTATCTCAGGATTAATAATGGCATCCGATTTATAAAAACTTTTAACAATCTCTTTAGCAGACATATTATTTCATTTTATTTAAAATTTCAGGAATCTTTTTGATATTTGCCAGCTGTTTCAATTTTTCTCTTGATTCTTCTATTGGAGTTCCAAAATAACTTTTTCCTCCTTCAACTGATTTAGTAACTCCGGTTTGACCTAAAATTACTGCTTTAGCCCCAATTGTGATTCCACTTGTTGTTCCTACTTGTCCCCAAATAGTAACTTCATCTTCAATAATCACACAACCTGCTATACCTGTTTGAGAAGCAATTAAGCATTTCTTCCCTATAAAAGTATCGTGCCCTACGTGTACTTGATTGTCGATTTTTGTTCCTTCTCCAATAGTAGTATCTCCTGTTACTCCTTTATCTATTGTACAAAGCGCTCCAATCCCAACATTGTCATGTATAACAACTCTACCACCAGATATTAATTGATCGTATCCTTCCGGTCTCTTTTTGTAATAAAATGCATCAGCACCAAGAATAGTTCCAGCGTGTATGGTTACATTATTTCCAATCACAGTATGGTCATAAATAGACACATTAGAATGGATTAAACAATTTTCGCCAATCACTACATTATTCCCCACAAAAGTATTGGGCTGAATTATAGTTCCTTCACCTATTTTGGCAGAAGCCGAAATAGAAACATTAGCAAACTGAAAAGGTTTAAAATGATTGGTTAGTATATTGAAATCTCTAAATGGATCATCTGAAACCAATAATGCTTTTCCTTCCGGACAATCTACTTCTTTGTTTATTAATACAATTGTAGCGGCTGAATCTAAAGCTTTATCATAATATTTAGGATGATCGACAAATACGATATCACCTGGTTCTACAACATGAATTTCATTCATGCCGTAAACAGGAAAAGAAGCATCACCTACAAATTTACATTGAAGTAAATTTGCAATATCTTCTAGAGAATAAACCTTTGGGAATTTCATAAATTTAATATTCTGTATATAAAAAATCCGTATTTAATTTCAACGACTAAATACGGATTTTTGAAAAACTATTCCTTAACACGCTCCATATAAGAACCTGAAGCTGTATCGATTTTAATTTTGTCTCCTTCATTAATGAATAAAGGAACGTTTACCGTTGCACCAGTTTCAACAGTTGCAGATTTTGTAGCATTGGTAGCTGTATTTCCTTTAACTCCTGGTTCTGCATAAGTAACTTCAAGTACTATAGATGCAGGCATATCAACAGAAAGTGGTAAATCAGTTTCAGTGTTAATCTGAACCATTACGTTTGTTCCTTCTTTTAATAAATCTGGAGCATCAAGGATATTTTTGTCCAAAGTAATTTGCTCAAAAGTTTCAGCATTCATAAAGTGAAATTGATCTCCCTCTGCATATAAAAATTGAAATGTGTGTGTTTCTACACGTACATCATCAATTTTGTGTCCAGCAGAAAATGTATTATCCAATACTTTTCCTGTTGTTAAACTTTTCAATTTTGTTCTTACGAAAGCTGGTCCTTTTCCTGGTTTTACGTGAAGAAATTCGATAATTTTATAAATATCGTGATTGAATTTAATACATAATCCGTTTCTAATATCTGATGTAGATGCCATTTTAATTTATTTTTGATTTAAGATTTTAAATTTTAGCTTCTTCTAGAGAACCTAACCTTTTTTATTTTTTATCTATTATTCTAATTGTATGAACGCTATTCGAAATCTAAAACTAATAGTTTCCTGTATAACCTTTCATGATTCCCCTTGAAGAGTTTCTGATGAAATCAATTATTTCATCTCGCTCAGGAGTAGCTTCCATTTCTCCCTCAATTATATCTAACGCTTGAGTTACATTATAACTCTTTTGGTACAAAATTCTATAAATTTCCTGAATTTCTCTAATTTTTTCGGATGTAAACCCACGTCTTCTCAATCCTACTGAATTGATTCCTACATAAGACAAAGGCTCTTTTGCAGCTTTTGTATATGGCGGAACATCTTTTCTTAATAAAGAACCTCCTGATACCATGGCATGGTCTCCAACACTGATAAACTGGTGTATTGCTGATAATCCGCCAATAACAGCATAATTACCAATTGTTACATGTCCTCCTAAAAGAACACCATTTACAATAATTGCATTATTACCTACATGGCAATCGTGTGCAACGTGTGCAGTTGCCATAATTAAACAATTATCTCCAATTACAGTTTGCCCAGAGGCAATAGTTCCTCTATTTATAGTTACGCATTCTCTAATAGTGCAATTATCTCCAATAATTGCTAAAGAATCTTCTCCTCCGAATTTTAAATCTTGTGGGACAGCGGCAATTACAGCTCCTGGAAAAATATTACAATTTTTACCAATTCTTGCTCCCTCCATAATTGTTACATTAGAACCAATCCAAGTTCCATCTCCAATAACAACATTATTGTGTATGGTTGTAAAAGGCTCAATAACTACATTTTTGGCGATTTTAGCGCCTGGATGAACGTATGCTAACGGTTGATTCATCTGCTTTTTTTTATATTAATGTTAATTTAGAAAAATGCCTTTTAAACTTTTAAGGCTATTTGATCTAAATCTATTGTTTTCTAGCTATTTGTGCCATTAATTCAGCTTGAGCTACTAATTTACCATTGGCATAAGCATTCGCTTGCATGTGGCAAATCCCTCTTCGTATAGGTGTAATCAAATCACATTTGAAAACTAAAGTATCCCCAGGTAACACTTTTTGTTTGAATTTCACATTGTCTATTTTCATGAAAAAGGTCAAATAATTTTCAGGATCTGGTACAGTACTTAAAACAAGAATACCTCCTGTTTGAGCCATTGCTTCAACAATTAACACACCTGGCATAACTGGAGCGTTTGGAAAATGCCCTACAAAGAAATTTTCGTTCATTGTAACATTTTTCATTCCAACCACATGGCTATCAGACATTTCAATAATCCTGTCAATCAATAAAAAAGGAGGTCTATGTGGTAACATAGACATAATTTTATGAATATCCATCAATGGTTCTTGGTTCAAATCATAAGTAGGAACATAATTTCTCTGTTCGTTTTTTATAATTTTTGCCATTTTTTTTGCAAACTGAGTATTTACAAAATGACCCGGTTTATTAGCAATAATCTTTCCTTGAATTTTTGTTCCAATCAAGGCTAAATCACCAATTATATCCAAAAGTTTATGTCTGGCAGCTTCATTAGGATAATGCAAAGTAAGATTATCTAAAATTCCATTTGGCTTAACAGTTATTTCATCTTTACCAAATGCTTTCTTTAAATTTTCCATTGTAGACTCTGATATCTCTTTGTCTACATATACAATTGCATTATTTAAATCTCCACCTTTGATTAATCCGTTTTCTAAAAGAGATTCCAATTCATGTAAAAAACTGAATGTTCTTGCATTTGAAATTTCTGCTTTAAATTCAGAAATACTCTTCATAGTTGCATTTTGGGTTCCTAAAATTTTAGTTCCAAAATCTACCATTGCTGTAACACTATAGTGATCACTTGGCATAACCATGATCTCACTTCCTGTGGCTTCATCTATAAATGAAATCACTTCCTTTACAACATACACATTTCTGTTTAATTCTTGTTCTATAATTCCAGCTTCTTCAATGGCTTCCATAAAAAACTTAGAAGAACCATCCATAATTGGCAATTCAGAAGCATCTAATTCTATGATGATATTATCCAAATCACATCCCATTAGCGCAGCCAAAACATGCTCAGGAGTTTGAATTTTGACACCTAATTTTTCTAAATTAGTACCGCGCTGTGTATTGACTACATAATTTGCATCAGCTTCAATAACAGGTTGACCTTCAAGATCAACACGTACAAATGTAAAGCCGTTATTTACAGGAGCTGGTTTAAAAGTAATTTTTACTTCATTCCCAGTATGTAATCCAACACCAGTAAGCGAAATTTCTGTTTTGATGGTTTTCTGTTTAACCATTGTTTCCATTTTTTTGGTTTAATATTTGTTTTTTTAACTCCTCTATTTCTTTAACTAATTTTGGTAAATTCTTAAAATGTATATATGATTTACTAAAATCCGAATATCCAAATGTTGGACTTCCTTGCAAAACTTCGTTGTCTTTAATATTCCCTGCAACTCCTGACTGGGCTTGAATGCGAACATTATTTCCTATTGTTAAATGACCAACTATACCAACTTGACCACCAATCATACAGTTTTCACCAACTTTTGTAGAGCCTGCAATTCCTGTTTGTGCTGCAATAACGGTGTTTTTTCCAACTTCTACGTTATGTGCAATCTGAATTTGATTGTCAATCTTAACGCCTTTCCTTATTATGGTAGATCCTAAAGTTGCTCTATCAATTGTTGAGTTCGCGCCAATTTCAACATCATCTTCGATAATTACATTCCCAATTTGAGGAATCTTATTATATGTACCATCTTCATTTGGAGCATATCCAAATCCATCTGCACCTATTATAACTCCAGAATGTACAATACAATTATTACCTATTACAGTTTCTGAATATATTTTGGCACCCGCAAAAATAGTAACATTATCACCAATAGTAACATTATCACCAATAAAACTATTTGGATAAATTTTTACATTATCTCCCAATACTACATTATCTCCTATATAACTAAAACTACCAAAATATAGATTTTCACCATATTTTGCACTTTCAGAAATAAATGAAGGCTGTTCAATACCGTTTTTATTTAGCTTTACTTGATTATAAAACTCCAGTAATTTTGAAAAAGCTTTATAAGCATCCGCAACTTTAATAAGAGTTGTGGTTATTGGAGATTCAGGAACAAAAGTATCATTAACAATAGTTATTGAAGCTTTTGTACTATAAATATAATTGATGTATTTAGGATTTGATAAAAAAGTAAGTGATCCTTCAGAACCTTCTTCTATTTTAGACAATCGGGAAACTTCAATATTGGGATCTCCAACAATTTCTCCTTCTAATATTCCTGCTATTTGTTCTGCTGTAAATTTCATCTTATAAGGTTGTATTTTTCATAAGCATAAGATCGAACTTGTAATAAAGTACTATCAATATTAAATAAAAAATAGATTGGCTGTTTTTCGCTGCGACAAAAATATAAAAAATAGGTTTTAAATGTTCTTTTTATAGTAGTTGTTTTGGAAAACATATATAATACTTAGTGACTAATTTCGATAACGATTTCAAATTCAGCTGATCTGAAGCTTCAACTACATCTTCAATTGTCAGATCTTTGTTTAAAATACGAATGGGTTCAGCTACTTTACTGTAAGCTTGACTCTTTATTTTACCCTTAAAAATAAAATAATTAGATTCTGTAAGGGAAATATTATTTTGAATTGAGAAACGTTCTTTCTGAATTAACAACTCTTCTGTTGAGACTTTATCATTGGTTAATTTAATTTTTAATAAATCCCTGTTGATAATCATTTTGCACAAAGAAGAGAGTATAAAATCATCATGATTTTGCCATGATTTCAATGCACTTATAATATCAAAATCATCTAATTGAGCAAATAAAGCCAATGTTTTCGTATCAAAGGTTTCATGAGTTACTTTGTTTTGCATAAAAAACAACAAAGGATTACTACTTGGTAAAACAAAACCTCTTTCGGTCAATTCTTTAGCTCGCTTTAAGACTTTAGTCAAAATCAGCTCGGCTACTAAACTTGTTTTATGTAAATAAACCTGCCAATACATTAATCGTCTGGACATCAAAAACTTTTCAACAGAATAGATTCCTTTTTCTTCAATGACTAATACATCATCAACAACATTCATCATCTGTATTAGCCTCTCTGAATTGATATTTCCTTCGGATACACCGGAATAAAAACTATCCCTTTTTAAATAATCCATTCGATCCATATCTAACTGACTTGAAATAAGTTGCAGCATAAACTTTCGATGATAATCCCCTTTAAAAACCTGAATTGCAAGACTCAACTGACCATTAAATTCTTTATTCAATTGCTCCATGAATAATAAAGAGATTTCTTCATGGTGTACATCTTCTACAATACTGCTTTCCATAGCATGCGAGAATGGACCATGCCCAATGTCATGTAACAATATCGCTATATATAAGGCATTTTCTTCCTCATAACTAATTGTAACTTCCTTAAAACGCAATGCTTCTACAGCTTTTTGCATTAAATGCATACAACCCAAAGCATGGTGAAAACGAGTATGATTGGCTCCAGGATATACTAAGTACGACAAACCCATTTGAGAAATTCTTCGTAAACGCTGAAAATAAGGATGTTGAATTAAATCGTAAATTAATGCATTTGGAATGGTGATAAACCCATAAATTGGGTCATTGAATATTTTAAGTTTATTAATCTGAGACACTTTCTATACTTTTTAGGTCAACAAATATAAACAAAATAGCTAGTGAATAAGACCTAATATCTAATCCTTTTAAATTGTACGAATAATTTTCAATATTAACTTAATCTATACAATTAGAATCGCATATTAAATATTTAAAACGAACAGCTTATTTTTATCCAAAAAAAGAAATCAGCCGATTTTATTGCTTATTTTTAACACTACTTTTAATCAAAGTTGTAAAACCTCATATTTTTGATAGTAATTTTATACTATTTTTAATATTTATTAAGTTCTATAAAACTAAATTGCACTAAAATTAAATTTAAATGGATACTATAAAAATACTTTGGGTTGATGATGAAATCGACTTACTCAAACCTCATATATTATTTCTGGAGAAAAAAAACTACCAAGTTACCACTTGCAATAATGGCCGTGATGCCATTGATATTTTTGAAGAAGACAACTTTGACATTGTTTTTCTTGACGAAAACATGCCTGGAATGAGCGGTTTGGAAACTTTATCTGAAATGAAGGAGAAAAAATCTTCTATCCCTATGATAATGATTACCAAAAGCGAAGAAGAATATATCATGGAAGAAGCCATAGGCTCTAAAATTGCTGATTATTTGATAAAGCCAGTAAATCCTAATCAAATTTTATTGAGTTTAAAGAAAAACTTAGATCATTCACGATTAATTTCTCAGAAAACAACATTAGACTATCAAAAAGAGTTTAGAAAAATCACCATGGAAATGGCTATGGTCAATTCTTATGAAGATTGGATTGAATTATATAAAAAATTAATTTTTTGGGAACTCAAACTAGAGAACATTAACGATCATGGCATGATTGAAATTCTTGAGTCTCAAAAAGTAGAAGCAAATTCACAATTTGGAAAATTTATAGAGCGAAATTATGAAGACTGGTTTGCACCAAAAGCAGACAAACCAATACAATCTCATAATTTATTTAAAGAATTAGTAGTTCCTGAAATTCTTAAAAAGGAAAGACCAATACTTTTTGTAGTCATTGACAATTTACGTTATGACCAATGGAAAGCAATGGAAGGTGTGGTAAATAATTATTACAAACTTGAAAAAGAGGTTCCATATTACTCCATTTTACCAACTGCAACACAATATGCCAGAAACGCTATTTTCTCAGGATTGACTCCACTCGAAATGGAAAATCAATTCCCTCAATATTGGAAAAATGATCCAGAAGAAGGTGGAAAAAATTTATTTGAAGCCGAATTTTTAACCGCTCAAATAAAAAGATTGAGACTGGACATCAAAGAAGATTATTTTAAAATTACCAATCTGGCTGGAGGAAAAAAACTAGCCGAAAATTTCCGATCATTAAAGGATAATGATCTTGTTACTGTGGTATATAACTTTGTTGACATGCTTTCCCATGCCAAAACCGAAATGGATGTGGTAAAAGAATTAGCTTCAGATGACAAAGCATATCGCTCGTTAACATTAAGTTGGTTTAAAAACTCTCCTTTACTAGAAATTATTCAGCAAGCCCAAAAGTTAGGTTTCAAATTGATCTTAACAACAGATCACGGAACAATCAATGTAAAAAATCCATCAAAAGTAGTTGGAGACAAAAACACAAGTCTTAACCTCAGATACAAAACGGGACGCAGTTTGACATATGAACAAAAAGATGTATACGCCGTAAAAGAGCCGAAACACATTGGTTTGCCTGCTATAAACATGAGTAGTTCCTATATTTTTGCAAAAAATGATTTGTTTTTGGCCTATGTAAACAACTACAACCATTATGTAAGTTATTACAGAAACACCTATCAACATGGTGGAATATCGTTAGAAGAAATGATTATTCCTTTCCTTATTTTTAACCCAAAATAATATCAAAGTGGTCAATGATTCAGTTTTATTAACTAATCAATGACCACTTATGTCTAAATACTGAATACTTAAAAAAATGACTATCACATTTTCTTTAGATCAACTTGAAGAAGTTACTCAACAAATACTAGAGCAAAATCCCAATAAAGTAATCCTTTTTAATGGAGAAATGGGAGCTGGAAAAACAACATTAATCAAGCAGCTTTGCAAAACTCTTGGTGTAGAAGATGCTACAAGCAGCCCAACCTTTTCCTTAGTTAACGAATATCAAACAATTGAAAACAAAACAGTTTATCATTTTGATTTTTACAGACTTAACCAAGAAAGTGAAGCACTAGATATGGGAGTAGAAGATTATTTGTATTCAGGAAATTGGTGTTTTATAGAATGGTCCGAAAAAATTGAAAATTTGATCCCTGAACACCATTCTATAATTACAATTCAATCACTTCCTGACGGAAAACGTTCGCTTGAGTTAACTTAACTTGAATTATTTTTTTTATCGATTTAAAACCTGTAAAATTTTAACTTTAAGAGTAGCTTCATAAATTTATGAAAAAGCTGATATAAAAATAAATAAACACAGATTGACTAAATTTAAATTATTTAAAGCAGCCAAATTTGCCACCCATATATTGTGTCAATCATTTAAATCTTTTTCGTAAATTGTACCTCTAATTTCGCTTCATCAATGTCACTAAGTCCATTCACAAAAGAACAACTACTTCCTCAAGAAGAAAAGCTTGAAGTCGCAAGGCAAAAAAGCCAGCTTTTTATAGGTCTTCCAAAAGAGACAAGTTTCCAAGAACGCCGTATTTGCCTTACACCAGATTCGGTAAATACCCTTACTTATCAAGGACATAGAGTAATGATCGAATCTGGTGCAGGTGTAAGCTCTAGTTATAGTGATAAAGAATACAGTGATGCCGGTGCAGAAATTACACAAGATACAAAAAAGGTATTTAGTTGCCCAATGATATTAAAAGTTGAGCCACCAACTATTGCCGAGATTGAGATGATGAATCCAAAGTCGATTATAATATCGGCAATTCAATTAAAAACAAGGAAGAAATCATATTTTGAAGCATTATCACGAAAAAAAGTTACAGCGCTTGCTTTTGAATATTTAAAAGACGAAGATGGCTCCTACCCTGCTGTAAAATCATTGAGTGAAATTGCTGGAACAGCCTCTATTCTTATTGCAGCCGAATTGATGATTACTAATGAATTTGGAAAAGGTTTACTTTTTGGAAATATTACAGGAGTCGCTCCTACCGAGGTTGTTATTATTGGTGCAGGAACTGCTGGTGAATTTGCCGTAAGAACTGCTATTGGTCTTGGCGCAAGTGTAAAAGTTTTTGATAATTCCATTACAAAATTACGTCGTTTACAACATAATTTGAATCAACGTATTTTTACTTCTACTATACAACAAAAAGCATTGCTTAAAGCATTAAGACGTTGTGATGTTGCTATTGGCGCAATGAGAGGTAAAGAACGCTGTCCTGTAGTTGTAACCGAAACTATGGTGGAACATATGAAAAAAGGAGCTGTCATTGTTGATATTAGCATTGATACTGGTGGTTGCTTTGAAACATCAGAAGTGACAACTCACGAAAAGCCAACCTTTTTAAAGAATGATGTATTACATTATTGCGTACCCAATATTCCTTCTCGTTATTCCAAAACTGCTTCATTATCAATAAGCAATATTATTACACCATATTTATTACAGATTGCAGAAGATGGAGGTATTGAAAGCTCTATACGTTGCAATGCCGGTTTAAAAAACGGAATTTATTTGTATCATGGAATCCTTACCAATAAAGCCATTGGAGATTGGTTTGATTTACCAGATAACGATATTAATTTAATTGTTTTTTAAGCAAACTTTACCATACCTTTGCAAAAAAAATAAAACATGAATTTTATACAACGTTTTGCTTATTATTTAGTGGGTCTAATATTGGGGTTGTTTGTAGTAGCAGCAATATTTAGCGGAAAAGATACCCGTTGTAATTATTTTCCAAATGCCAGAGTTTTAAATGATTTAAGCACTAAACCATTCTTATATTCAGACAAAGCTTCGAAAGTTCTTTCAGAAAAATGGATTGATACTATCGATATAAAAAACACCTTAAAATTGGGAGATGTAGACTTTGATAAAAGTAACATTCCATTCAAAAAAGGAAAATTATATGTAATAGAAGGAAAAACTACTAAAAACCAACAAATCACCCTTAAAGTGATTAATTATTCAAACAAAGCCGTTTTGGAGGATATTGTTAAAAAATAAGTTAAAAAACTCTTCATTACGAAGAGTTTTTTTTCATATCCAAACTAAAGTAATTGTTAAAACTATCTATAATCTGTAAATAGAATCTAAAAAGTGATGTTTCACTTACTTGTTAGATAGTCTATTTTTTGTTTAAGTTCTCTAATCTTTTCTTGATATTCCTCAATCAATTTTTCTGTGATTAGATTTCTATTTTTAAAACTACTAGCAACTTTATTTTTATCAATATCTCTAATTATTGTGTTTTCATTTTTAAATAAGTCCTCTGGTTTTATATTATACAATACACTTATTTTATCTAAATGTATTGCCCACGAGCTACTTACTCCATTTTCTATTCGAGCATAAGCTGATTGTGAGATATGTAACCGTTCACCAACTTGTTCTTGAGACAAACCTTCTTGTTTACGAAGTAATTTTAGCTTAGCACCTATTAAGATATTCATGATTTTTGCAGTTTATTTATAATTTTGTACGTTTGAAGCTACAAATCAATTAAATATAATTATGCAGAAATAGGGTAAAAATACCCATTTTTCACACGATGATTTAAAAAGATAATCATGTATGTTTGTCTTGTATGAAAAAATTATGAAAACAAATACTTATTTTTTAATATCAACATTCATTTCACTCGTTATATCACTAGCATATAACTTATTAAACAATATAGATTTAGATTACTTTTCTTTATTTTTAATTATCATTGGAATAATGATAATCACGAGTTTATTAATTAATAGAAAAGAATACAGTATTAAAAATACTGCCTAAAAAAGCATTAAAGTAAAAACTAATATTTTGAAATCCATTATTTACAAAATTCAGAATTAAAAGATGAATTTCTTGAGTAAATTTATCAAATTTTAAAAAATATGATTAAATTCAACAAAACATTATTATTTATTTTATTTGCAACTTCATTGTTTTTATTAGGAGTAAACATCACCTATATTACCTTAGATGGATTTGGAAAAGGACGAGAATTATTTATTGAACTTATAAACTTGTTTATTTTATCTTCATCAGCATATCTCTTTTATAAAAAATTAAGTGAAGTAAATAATTCCAAAAAATGAGTCTTTAATAACTTAAGCTTCTTTATCTAAATTATTGGGTTTCATTATTTTAAGAAAACAACCTAATCAGAAGACTGAATATGATTAACCGACGAGTATTTTGTAAAACAAAAAACCCCGTTTCGTTAGAAACAGGGTTTTCAAAAGAAAGGCGACGACATACTCTCCCACATAACTGCAGTACCATCTGCGCAGGCGGGCTTAACTACTCTGTTCGGGATGGGAAGAGGTGAGCCCCGCCGCAATAACCACCTTAAGGTCGTTTTGCAATGGGTATTCCGACGTATTCGGAACAACATTACACAATATCTTAACATACTGAGATAAAGAACATAAAAAGTATTTAGAAAGTTCTCTCCCGAGTCCTTAGACTCGGGAAAAGGATGTACATAAGCTTACGGGTTATTAGTACTACTCGACTATGACATTACTGCCTTTACATCTATAGCCTATCAACGTGGTCATCTTCCACGACCCTTAAAAGAAATCTCATCTTGTGGTGGGTTTCGCGCTTATATGCTTTCAGCGCTTATCCCTTCCAAACGTAGCTACTCTGCGGTGCCCCTGGCGGGACAACAGATACACTAGAGGTTTGTCCAATTCGGTCCTCTCGTACTAGAATCAGATCCACTCAAATTTCTAACGCCCACAGTAGATAGAGACCGAACTGTCTCACGACGTTCTGAACCCAGCTCGCGTGCCACTTTAATGGGCGAACAGCCCAACCCTTGGGACCTTCTCCAGCCCCAGGATGTGACGAGCCGACATCGAGGTGCCAAACCCCCCCGTCGATATGAGCTCTTGGGGGAGATCAGCCTGTTATCCCCGGCGTACCTTTTATCCTTTGAGCGATGGCCCTTCCATGCGGAACCACCGGATCACTATGCTCTACTTTCGTACCTGATCGACCTGTATGTCTCTCAGTCAAGCTCCCTTATGCCATTGCACTCTACGCACGGTTACCAAGCGTACTGAGGGAACCTTTAGAAGCCTCCGTTACTCTTTTGGAGGCGACCACCCCAGTCAAACTACCCACCAAGCAATGTCCCCCACAATATGGGGTTAGGCCTCAGATAAACAAAGGGTTGTATTTCAACAATGACTCCACAACGCCTGGCGACGCCACTTCAAAGTCTCCAACCTATCCTACACATCATTTATCCAAGGTCAATACTAAGCTATAGTAAAGGTGCACAGGGTCTTTTCGTCCCACTGCGGGTAAACGGCATCTTCACCGTTACTACAATTTCACCGAGCTCATGGCTGAGACAGTGTCCAGATCGTTACACCATTCGTGCAGGTCGGAACTTACCCGACAAGGAATTTCGCTACCTTAGGACCGTTATAGTTACGGCCGCCGTTTACTGGGGCTTCAATTCAATGCTTCTCCGAAGATAACATCTCCTCTTAACCTTCCAGCACCGGGCAGGTGTCAGGCCCTATACTTCATCTTACGATTTTGCAGAGCCCTGTGTTTTTGATAAACAGTCGCCTGGACCTCTTCACTGCGGCCCCGATTACTCGGGGCGACCCTTCTCCCGAAGTTACGGGTCTATTTTGCCTAATTCCTTAGCCATGAATCTCTCGAGCACCTTAGGATTCTCTCCTCGACTACCTGTGTCGGTTTACGGTACGGGTACTTATTACCTGAAGTTTAGAGGTTTTTCTTGGAAGCCCTTAGGCGCACTATCTCTTTGTCCGAAGACTCCGAGTACTATCGTATTTCCCCAAGCCGCGTGGATTTGCCTGCGCAGCTTATAGGTAGGTACTTCAACGAACTATTCCGTCAGTTCGCGGCGCTTTCATCACTCCGTCACCCCATCACAGTAATAACTAGTACGGGAATATTAACCCGTTGGCCATCGACTGTCCCTTTCGGGTTCGCCTTAGGTCCCGACTAACCCACAGCTGATTAGCATAGCTGTGGAAACCTTAGTCTTTCGGTGTGCGGGTTTCTCGCCCGCATTATCGTTACTTATGCCTACATTTTCTTTTCTAACCAGTCCAGCATACCTTACGATACACCTTCAACCCTGTTAGAATGCTCCCCTACCACTTACAGTAAACTGTAAATCCATAGCTTCGGTAATATGTTTATGCCCGATTATTATCCATGCTCGTCCGCTCGACTAGTGAGCTGTTACGCACTCTTTAAATGAATGGCTGCTTCCAAGCCAACATCCTAGCTGTCTGGGCAGACAAACCTCGTTCTTTCAACTTAACATATATTTGGGGACCTTAGCTGATGGTCTGGGTTCTTTCCCTCTCGGACTTGGACCTTAGCACCCAAGCCCTCACTGCACGGAAACATTATATAGCATTCGGAGTTTGTCAGGAATTGGTAGGCGGTGAAGCCCCCGCATCCAATCAGTAGCTCTACCTCTATATAACTTTACGCCGTGCGCTGCACCTAAATGCATTTCGGGGAGTACGAGCTATTTCCGAGTTTGATTGGCCTTTCACCCCTACCCACAGGTCATCCGAAGACTTTTCAACGTCAACCGGTTCGGTCCTCCACTGTGTGTTACCACAGCTTCAACCTGCCCATGGGTAGATCACACGGTTTCGCGTCTAACACTACTGACTAAAGCGCCCTATTCAGACTCGCTTTCGCTACGGATCCATGGCTTAACCACTTATCCTTGCCAGCAACGTTAACTCGTAGGCTCATTATGCAAAAGGCACGCCGTCACCCAACGAATGGGCTCCGACCGCTTGTAAGCGTATGGTTTCAGGATCTATTTCACTCCGTTATTCACGGTTCTTTTCACCTTTCCCTCACGGTACTGGTTCACTATCGGTCTCTCAGGAGTATTTAGCCTTAGCGGATGGTCCCGCCAAATTCAGACAGGGTTTCACGTGCCCCGCCCTACTCAGGATACCACTATCCTTTACACTCATTACCCATACGGGACTATCACCCTCTTTGGTTCTACTTTCCAGTAGATTCCGGTTCTTTGTGCAAGAAATATCGTGGTCCTACAACCCCAACATTGCCGTAACAACATTGGTTTGGGCTAATCCGCGTTCGCTCGCCACTACTTACGGAATCACTTTTGTTTTCTTCTCCTCCGCCTACTTAGATGTTTCAGTTCAGCGGGTTTGCCCACCTATCGGTGTACTATGTCTTCAACATAGTGGGTTGCCCCATTCGGGTATCTACGGATCGAATCGTGTGTGCCGATCCCCGTAGCTTTTCGCAGCTTATCACGCCCTTCATCGCCTCTGAGAGCCTAGGCATCCCCCATACGCCCTTATTTTGCTTATTGTACCAATCATAAAATCAATTATGACCGTTTTGTTTCGTTTTACTTAAATAAATCAAGTAAAACTGCTTTCTACTTTTTATTATTTCTTATCTCAATATGTCAATGAACTTTATTGGCTTTTAGCCATAAGCTTTCGCTCTTGTGGAGAATAACGGAGTCGAACCGTTGACCTCCTGCGTGCAAGGCAGGCGCTCTAGCCAGCTGAGCTAATCCCCCAATTTTAGTTATGAGTTATTAGTTATGAGTTATGAATCACAGCTCATAAGGTCTCAACCCTAGAATTTCCTTTTATTAAGTATTTTTCAGTTTTTTTTTTAAATCTTAAATCTAAAATCTTCATTCTTAAATCTAAAATCTCAAATTTTGTAGTCCCGGGCAGACTCGAACTGCCGACCCCTACATTATCAGTGTAGTACTCTAACCAGCTGAGCTACGAGACTCTGTTTTTACTTAATTCTTATTCTTTTTTTTTAAATTAACAGCAAGAGTAATAAAACGTCCACATTCGTTCCCAAATAGTCCTTTTCGTCTTCTTTCTCCAGCGTGCTTGCGCTAACACTGAAGCTCTAGAAAGGAGGTGTTCCAGCCGCACCTTCCGGTACGGCTACCTTGTTACGACTTAGCCCTAGTTACCAGTTTTACCCTAGGCAGCTCCTTGCGGTCACCGACTTCAGGCACCCCCAGCTTCCATGGCTTGACGGGCGGTGTGTACAAGGCCCGGGAACGTATTCACCGGATCATGGCTGATATCCGATTACTAGCGATTCCAGCTTCACGGAGTCGAGTTGCAGACTCCGATCCGAACTGTGACCGGTTTTATAGATTCGCTCCCCCTCGCGAGGTGGCTGCTCTCTGTACCGGCCATTGTAGCACGTGTGTAGCCCAAGGCGTAAGGGCCGTGATGATTTGACGTCATCCCCACCTTCCTCACAGTTTGCACTGGCAGTCTCGTTAGAGTTCCCGACATGACTCGCTGGCAACTAACAACAGGGGTTGCGCTCGTTATAGGACTTAACCTGACACCTCACGGCACGAGCTGACGACAACCATGCAGCACCTTGTAAATTGTCTTGCGAAAGATCTGTTTCCAAATCGGTCAATCTACATTTAAGCCTTGGTAAGGTTCCTCGCGTATCATCGAATTAAACCACATGCTCCACCGCTTGTGCGGGCCCCCGTCAATTCCTTTGAGTTTCATTCTTGCGAACGTACTCCCCAGGTGGGATACTTATCACTTTCGCTTAGCCACTGAACTTGCGCCCAACAGCTAGTATCCATCGTTTACGGCGTGGACTACCAGGGTATCTAATCCTGTTCGCTACCCACGCTTTCGTCCATCAGCGTCAATCCATTAGTAGTAACCTGCCTTCGCAATTGGTATTCCATGTAATCTCTAAGCATTTCACCGCTACACTACATATTCTAGTTACTTCCTAATAATTCAAGTCTAGCAGTATCAATGGCCGTTCCACCGTTGAGCGATGGGCTTTCACCACTGACTTACTAAACCGCCTACGGACCCTTTAAACCCAATGATTCCGGATAACGCTTGGATCCTCCGTATTACCGCGGCTGCTGGCACGGAGTTAGCCGATCCTTATTCTTACAGTACCGTCAAGCTCCTACACGTAGGAGTGTTTCTTCCTGTACAAAAGCAGTTTACAATCCATAGGACCGTCATCCTGCACGCGGCATGGCTGGATCAGGCTTGCGCCCATTGTCCAATATTCCTCACTGCTGCCTCCCGTAGGAGTCTGGTCCGTGTCTCAGTACCAGTGTGGGGGATCTCCCTCTCAGGACCCCTACCCATCGTAGCCTTGGTAAGCCGTTACCTTACCAACTAGCTAATGGGACGCATGCTCATCTTTCACCGTTGTGACTTTAATTAAAAATCGATGCCGATCTTTAATACTATGAGGTATTAATCCAAATTTCTCTGGGCTATCCCTCTGTGAAAGGTAGATTGCATACGCGTTACGCACCCGTGCGCCGGTCTCTTGGTCCGAAAACCAATACCCCTCGACTTGCATGTGTTAAGCCTGCCGCTAGCGTTCATCCTGAGCCAGGATCAAACTCTTCATCGTATATTGTTTGAGATTTAAATCTCTTTATTTATTTGACTGAAGGTCTAGTGGTTTTATTCAAATCTTTCGATTCTATTACTCTTATTTCTTTTGTCTCGATTAATCGAGACGGCTGTCAATTCAATATGTCTAGGAACGTATCTTAATTCTTTCTAAGATTCACATCTCAGTGTGAGTCCGTGTTTCGCGCTTTTCGTTGTTTCTCAAAGCGGGTGCAAAACTAGCAATTCTTTTTTTAACCGGCAAGAAAAATTTGAAGTTTTTTTTCGAAATCTTTATCTCGATTTCTTCTCTTTCTCTATCCAGTCTCTCAAGGAACGTTGCGCATTTTGCGGGGTGCAAAAGTAAACATCATTTTTAATTCTCGCAAGCTTTTTGAAATCTTTTTTGAAAATTTTTTTCAAACTTAATTTCTTTTTCTTGCCAGTCTCTCTATGAACGTCTGCGTTGTTGCGGGTGCAAAAGTAGACCTTTTATTCACTTAAACAATACTTTTTCTAACCTTTTTTTAACCTTATCCTAAAGTTTTTTTCAACACTTTGGTTTTGCGATATTTACATTTCTTCTTTTTTTACGTTTCTTTCGGTTTGGCTCTCCATATGGGGTGGATTTAGGCGTTTTGCACCTTTTTTAGTGGCAAATTGGGGATATCGGCATTCAAATTGCAGACGGATACAACCAATTTGATTATACCAAAACACCTATTTATACAGATTCTCACCTCAAAACCGTCTCTCCTATATATAAGGTATATGTTTTTATACACTCCTAATTACATAATACACCTTATATATAGAAGAATCTCTCTTATGAAAGACCTATGCCCTAGCCCCGATAGTAGTGGAAATCCTTATTGCCCGGCGTTCGAGCAACAAGATTGAAACGAAAAGCGGGATGAAGCTTCTAATTAGAGAAATGGTTATATAAAAAAACTGCCTGAAGATATCTTCAGGCAGTTAAAAACAATTTTATAAGTCTTCTTATTCAACAATTAATTTTTGAGTTGATGTTTTACCATCTTGCTCTACTTTTATAATATAAACTCCTTTTGGTAAATTAGGAAGATTTAGTTCTTTATTTACTGTTTGTAAAGAAAGAACCTTCTTGCCTGAGATATCAGATATTCTGATGTTCTTAATACTATTAGATGGAGTTATTATATTTACTTTTTGATCTTTTACTGGATTTGGGTAAATAACAAAACCATCTACTATATTATCAACTATTCCTAAACTACAAGTCGTACTCGAAACATTTACTGTACGCGTAACAGAAGATTCATTGTTTAATGCATCTTTTGCTGTATATGTAAGAGTGTATTGACCTGGCGTATTTACATCAACAGTACCCGAAGTTACAACTCCTGCAACAATATCTGCATTTAAATTATCTTTGGCAGTAACTCCTGCTTCTGCATAAACACATCCTTTATTAAGAGAAACTACTGCATCTCCTAAAAGGGTAATTGTTGGTTTTGCTCTTTCGATTGTTACTGTCCAGTTGTTGATAGCTCCGTTTTGAGCAAGAACATTATAGCCAACAGGCGCAGTATAGTTTAATGCAGTCTCTCCACTATTCTGAAGATATGTTCCTATACGTAATGTAGCAAAATCAGACACTTGGAAAGCTGGAACCAATGTACTTAAATTGGCATTATTATCTACATACGTTTTTACCGTTTTTGCAACTGCATCTATAACACTTGTTCCAATTTGGTTAGAAACTGAGTAAGTCTTAATATTTGCCTCAGAATTTTTAGCATTTAACGTAATCATGTAGTTTGTTTGAGAAAGTTTATTTTCTGAAACTACTGTAACCATATAACTATTTGAATAATCTGATGTAATAGTTCTTGAATTTAACTGTTTTACACCGTCGATGAAAAGCTCAGCTCCAGGGGAAACAACAAAATCAGCTCTCAAATTTGTAACATCAAATCCGTATGGAAGCACTTTAGTTGCATTACTTCCAACAATTTCAGTATTAATTTCCTGCATCAATCCAGGATTCCATGCTGTTTTAAAATCATAAGAAATCAATTTACTTTCATTACTCAAACCAGTAAGTACTTTGACAGTATAGGTTTCTGTAATACCTGTATTAAAACCAACTCCTTCTACTGTAAGGGTAACTGGGTTTGTATAATCATTCGAGGTAACTCCACTTACTTGTGTTACTCCTCCTATTTTTGCTATACTATTCATTCCTGCTGAAAAATTAGCTACTGCTGTAGTTACATCAGCTCCGTCATTCAATAATACAGTATAGGTTTTTGTATTAGCATCATAAGTCGATGATAATTGGTTTACGAAATCTAACTTTTGCAGTAAAACCGGAACATTCCAAAATTTACCTTCCCCTAATCCATTAGTATTCGCATTTGTTACTACTGCTGTATTATCATTTGATGATGTATCGTATACAAATTGTTTATCTCCTTCGGTAAAAGAATAATAAGCTAATAATCCAGCTTCATTCCCTACATATTTTGTCATCGCATTATTAGCAATTGTTGCTTGATCGCGAACACCTGACCAAATACGAACTTCATCTATATTTCCGTTCAAACCGCGAGCCAAACCGGCATTATTACCAATATATGCAGGAGCTGTTGTATTATCAACTGCAGCACCAGCTGTACCTGTAGCTGTATAAGGAACTGCTACCCCATCAATATAAATAGTATAAACATTAGCCGCATCTACTGTAAATGCTACATGATGCCATTTGTTTTGCTTAATCGAATTTAATCCCGTATTCATAACATACGAACCCGTTGCTGTTGTAATAGAAAATACAAGACTATTTTCTTTATAAAGTGACAAGCTATTATTGTTATGTATATAAACTAAGACTTTACTCTTATCAAGAATCCTAGCAAATGTTGATGGTTTCTTTTGATTAACCCATGCCTCAAAAGTATAATTGTTGGTAAGTCCTAATGCTGGAGTTATATCAGTTTTTATAAAATCATCTACACCATCAAAAGTTCCGGTTACATTTGTAGCATAATTTGCCGCATGTGAGAACATTACTGCTTTTGAATCATTTGTTGCATCTGTATCCCCTACCAATTTAGTATAAACCTCGATATTATAATCGCCTGGAGCACTTAAATCTGCTTTTGCAGTAAAAGAAAATGAAGCCGTTGCTCCTGCAGCAATAGATGCAGTAACAGTTTCAACTACTTCTGTTCCTCCATTAATTTTATAAGCAATAGGGAAGTTAGAAATTGCTGCATTCGAATAATTACGAACAGTCGCACTAATAGTTACTGGCTTCATTCCTAGTTTTACTGGAGACGAAATTTTATCTACACTTGCATCAGCAACTGTAAATGGCAATACATTAACTGTATACTCTTCAATTTCAAAATCCTGTCTTGAAGTTGTCAATCCGTCAATTGTTGGACCAAGATTCACATTATAATATTCATTAGGTGAACGGAACATGTGTATAACACGCATTAATTTCTCACCAGCAGTTGTATTAGCCGGAATAGTCAATCCTCCCGCTAGAGTAAAATTATTTCTAAAATAATGCGTACTTGTTGTTGATGGAATTGCTGGTGCTGGAGAAGAAATTACAGTATTTACCCAAAAATTACCTGCATAGAACTCGTCTGTTAAATTACCATCTCCATTCAAATCAATAACCATCATTGTAAATACACCTGCATCTTTTGCAGTTTGATCTCTTGTAATAGGTGCTTCAGGTTTTATTATTGTAACCTCTGGCTGATATGTAAATCCTGCATATACCGGTATTTTTATACTCTTAAAATCTGAATATGCCGAAGCTCCAGAAGTATTTACAACATCGTTCCATTTTAATTTAGAAATACCATAACCATTGGCATTAGCATGAACTGGCAATTCATTTTTATTATATACCGTTTTTTCTTTTGTGTCATTAGCAACGTTATCATCTGCTACATCAACACCTGTTTTAATTGTATAAGTAGCATTTACAGTAGATAAATCCGCTTTGGTTGCAAAAGTAAAATTCACAGTTGTATATGCTGCAATAGTTGGCACAACATCAGTAACTTTTGTACCTCCATTCACTTGATAAAATACTGGATAATTTGTCAAAGCTACCGGTCCCAAATTACTAACTCGAATAGTTACATCATTGGTAGCTGTCTTTTTTCCGATAGTTTCCGGAGTGGTTATAGACGCTATCGCAGCATCGTTTACAACTGGTTTTGCTACACAAGAAATCTGAGCAACCCAACCTGGCTCATTCACTTCACTGTCCGAAGTAAATTTAAATGTTAACTCTCCATTAGCCGCTGTAGAAGTAAATGATGGAGGCAATGTGTTTCCAGTATACATCCCTACTAATGGTGAGGATGCTGTTGGTCCGTTATAGATATACAAATAATCATAATCTTCTTCGACCTCAAAAGCTGAGAAATCAACATTTACACTACTACCAACTGTAGCAGGTTTGAAAGTCATTGTTTGTGTAAGTTTATCTGAATAATTTGCAAAACGAGTTCCGCTATCAGTAAATGCCGCTGAACAAGTTACTAAAGATGCTGCTGAGCCCATTAAGACATCAGATCCTGCATTAATAACCATTTTTTCAATAGTATTATTTTTAGCATCTACATCATCTGCATGATTTACACTACCAACTACTGTATAAACTCCTGGAGCAGAAAAATCCGCTTTTTGTGTGAAATTATAAGTTGCTTCACTCAATGGGTTAATAGGTCCTGCAATCGTTTCAACAACTTCTGTTCCCCCATTAATTTTATAAGAAACCGGAATGTTACTAATAGCTACTGGTGAATTATTATACACTGTTGCTGTTACTGTTTCTGTAGCAGTAAGAGCCGCATTAGGCGTTAATGAAGACAATGTCAAATCTGTTGCTGTTGCTTCAAAAAACTCAACATTATCAACAAAAACTGAACTGTACACATTTTCATTACTAACCACTATAAAATCATTATCCATAACAGCCTCAAAAGTTACATTGAATGAAGTTCCCGCATAAGCAGATAAATCATATATCAACTCTGTTTCACCTGTTAATTCAGCTCCACCATAAACTCCCAAACTCTCATGGCTATTTACTGGTGTTCCATTCACTAAAACCCTAAAAAAGTTTTTATTAGCTGCTCCAACACTACTCCAAAGTAAATTAAATTTCATTCTGATGGCTTTCCCTGCAAGACTTGTTGCATCTATATCACAAAATGACATTTTTTTAATATAATCTGGATTATTAGTAAACGCGTTTGTAGTATTACTTGCAACCCAAGAAGATGAAGACGCAACACCTGATCCTTCCATTTTTACTCCATCTAACAATTCAGGAGAAATATACTCATATTTGATAGTTCCTGTTGTTCCTTTAGAGAATACATAATTCGTTGCTTTTCTTTCGTTGAAATTTTCTTTGAAAGGCAAGCTTAATGCGTTCAAAACTGGTGCTGAAACCGGATCTACATTTATTGCCGAAACTCTTTCTGAAACTATACCCGATGCAATATCGATAGCACGAACTGTGAACCAATTGTCATCACTTACAGTAAGATTATCAAAAGTATAAGTAGGGTCTGTAACTGTAGCTACAACATCAAACTTATATCCATTCATTTTCATTACTTCATATTTTGCTCCAACAATAGGATCCCAATCCATTTTATAAGATGAGACACCACACGCAGCTGGTGCTATAACTAAATTTTTAGGCTCTGACATAATTGCAAATGTTTCTTTAGAAACATCTACTTTACTTCCTGCACTAATTCTGATTTTAGAGTTTACAGCTAACCCTGAAGGTACTTTCCATGCAAAATTTCTTGCCGCTGACGGAACATCTTTTGCAATTAATTTATAATTTACCCCTCCGTCTTCTGAATACTCTATAGTAAATGTTTTTTCAACTCCTTCATAATCCCAACGGATATATTCTGTTGAATCAGTATTGAATTTTTCTCCACCAATTGGATACGTTAAACTCAATTCTGGAGCTACATAATCATAAACAACCGAAAACTCTTGACTATTTAATGGAACTTTTGTACCTGTAACAACAATTTTATAAGTTCCTGCAGCAGGATTGTCTAAAGTTACTTGTTCTATATTATTCAAATTATCTACTCCTCTTGTAGCATTTGCATTTGGCAAAGTAGGATTTAATATCCAAGGAAGTGTAGTCGTATTATCTTTTACTATTTTAATATCTAAATCATTCACCTGAATAGATCTTGCTCCCGGTGTTGCTCCAATATCAGTATAAGCAAGCATTACTTTTAATGATACTAAACCTGCTGGAACCACAATTTCTTTTTCGTAAGTTGCTCCATTAGCAACTGATGCTGAATAGAACATTTTCTTATCTAAAACTTTAATTGCTCTTATGCCATTTAAGTTTCCAAATCCATATTTATAATCTGGACCAGGATTACCAGCATCTTTAGCTGTATTGGCCACCAAAGCTTTCATCAAAGATGCCAAAGGTTTTGCATTATAAATATTTTTATATCTTTCATACAACAAAGCTATTGTCCCTGTTGTTCCTGGTGTTGCCATAGAAGTTCCACTCATAATTTGATAGGAATTGCTATAGTCTAATGAATAAACATTTGTACCAACTGCAGCAATTTGTGGTACCAAACGCCCATCTATTGTTGGTCCAAAACTACTGTAAGTGCTTATTAAATCATTAGGGTCATTTGCAGCAACGTGCAATGCATTTTTTGAGTTCTTTGTAGAGGTATTAAATCCTCCTGGGTATGCCGTTTGTGCATTACCATTAGAATACACATTCAAAAGATATGGATACTTTACTGTAACATCATCATCACCACGATCACCTGCACCATACCTACCTGTATTATACCCTGAAGCAAGGTTTACCCCATACGAGTTTGAAGTAAGCTCTACTCCATCATTTTTTGCTGCAAGATCTCTTTCAGCATAAACTGGTAAACCATTAGACTGTGTATTAAAATTCCAACCATACATAAGTACTTCAGGAGCCATACCTTTTGCTCTTGGATCTAATAATCCTGCGCCACCAATAGTTCCTGAAACGTGTTCACCATGAGAAGAGTTCGATTCATATTCTCTATTCACAACTCTACCGGTATGATCTTTATGTTTTTCTAGGTTACCATCCCAAATACCAACTTTAACTCCTTTCCCTGTCAAACCATATCCATATCCTGGAATAACTGAGTTAAGTACGTTTGCTTTATGAGAAGTTGTCCCAGGAAGATTATCGCTTTCTACTGGAGCTGGAATTAATTCGATATTTTGTACCCAGTTTAATTTAGCAATTTCTTCTAGTTTATCTTTAGAAACCTGAACATAAACCTCATTAAAAGACTCATTATTTTTTATATCTTTTACATATAAACTGGTCAAATCTTTAGAAATTGTATTGCTGTCAACTCCTTTGAAATAGGTCACTACAACTTTTACTGTAGTAGTACCATTCATAGCATAATCTGGGATTGCTCCCTCTGCAATAGCAGGATCCAATTTAAACTTTGGATCAATAGTTATTTTTGTTCTGATATTACCAGAAACACTTCCTCTGGCATAAAATTGAGAACTAACAGAAGCGTAATAAGCATTATTAGATAAATAGCTTAACAAGGTTATTCCTTGTTTTTTCAAACTTTGCTGTTCATCTAGAGAGGGAATTTTTGTAAATTGTAACAAGGTATATTCCGTTTTGGAACCTTGCTTACTTACAGTTTTTTTAAGCTCTTCAACCTGCCGCTTAAAATTAGCAGTAGTAGTAATTTTGTTTCCATTTACAGAAACAGAAAAATCATTTTGTGATTCATTTTGCGACCATGCGGAAATCGCAAAAAGAATCACAATAAAATTGAGTAATCCTTTTTTCATTTGTAATTTTTTGGTTAATTAACAGTTAATAAGGAAGTAAACCTACTAATTAAACCATAACAAACAAATTATAAGAACTTTTTTTTTGTTAAATAATTAACACAAAAGCTAATTTTGTTCTAAATATATAACAAAACACTGGGTTTGTCGCCTAAAAAAAATTTTTCAATAAAATTTCATCAAATATAAAAATGAAAGAAAATTCATCTAAAAAATATATTTATAAAAATGCTAAAAACATTTTTTCATAACCCCAACAATCTAAAAACTTAACTGATTTAACTCAAAAATAATATAGAATACTAATTAATGATTTTTGATCTATATTTTTCCATAAAAAAAGAGGCAACTATCCTTAAGATAATTGCCTCTTTTATAAACTAAAAAGTAGAAACGAATTTTCTAATTTGTCTTATTTGCTTTTTCTGACCAAGAATCAGATAACTTGTCATAATCTATAGGCTGAGCTGCCTCCTGTTTTCTCAATCGGCCGGATTCAAATCCTCTGACCAATATTGTCTCTATTAAATAATCTTCATTAACTTCGAATGGCTGATACTTTAACTTTAAATCTATATCAAACATACTCGCCGTAGTATTGGACCAAAATGCCTTCCAGCCACTTTTCAAATTCTTTATTAATTCATAGGTTGTACTTCCGGTTTGCCTGTCAATTAACTTAACTAAGATTTGTCCTTGCTTTTTGGAGAGTTTTTTTAATTTGGCTTCGAATTCATTACTTAAGTAGTCTTCAACAATTTTAAAATATCTTTTTTTGTCTTTGTTATTAGTAAACTTTTGCATGCCTCTATTTAACGCAGTTAATCTTTCTGCGGCAACTCTGGCATAAGGGTAAGTAACATAAACTCTTTTTTGTAGCAACAAAAACTGTTTCTTATCTTCATCGCTCATTTTATGTCTTTCAATTACTATTTCTGGTAAGGCAATAGTATCACCAAATATGGTGTCTGCTTCTGTTAGCACATACCCCATTTGTACGGTGTCTTTTTTTATTTCTTGAGCTTGAATTGCGAATGATGCAAAAAGAAAGAATACAGTAATTTTAAAAAGCTTCATATTAGAATAATTTTAGCACAAAATTATACATTATATATGCAACTCTAAAGACAAATTTCTAATTTAGCGAAAAAATAATTTTATGAGTTCAGATTCAATATTAAAAGCAACTTCTATTGCCTTTTTAGAAAAATACTTAAACAACGCCTCCCCTACTGGTTTTGAAGCCGAAGGTCAAAAACTATGGATTGAATATCTAAAACCTTATGTTGATACCTTTATTACGGATACTTACGGGACTGCTGTAGGTGTTATTAATCCAGACGCTCCTTATAAAGTTGTTATAGAAGGACATGCTGATGAAATATCTTGGTATGTTAATTATATTACAGACGAAGGAATGGTTTATGTTATTAGAAATGGTGGATCTGATCATCAAATTGCACCTTCAAAACGTGTTAACATTCATACTAAAAAAGGTATTGTTAAAGGTGTTTTTGGATGGCCTGCTATACATACTCGAAACAGAGACAAGGAAGAGAATCCAAAAATCAGTAATATTTTTATTGATTTAGGATGTGAAACCAAAGAACAGGTAGAAAATATGGGGGTTCATGTAGGATGCGTTATTACTTATCCTGATGATTTTATGATTTTGAACGAAAACAAATTCGTTTGTCGTGCCATAGATAATCGAATAGGTGGTTTCATGATTGCGGAAGTAGCTCGTTTATTGCATGAAAATAATATTAAACTACCATTTGGATTATACATTACCAACTCTGTTCAGGAAGAAGTAGGCTTGAGAGGTGCTGAAATGATTACACAAACTATCAAACCAAATGCAGCTATTGTCACTGATGTTTGCCACGACTCTACTACTCCTATGATTGAAAAGAAAATTGAAGGTGACACTAAAATTGGTAAAGGTCCTGTGGTTACTTATGCTCCTGCGGTTCAGAATAATTTAAGAGAATTAATCTTGGATACAGCTGTTGAAAAAAATATACCATTCCAGCGATTGGCTTCTTCACGAGTTACCGGTACTGATACTGATGCTTTTGCCTACAGTAATGGCGGTGTCGCTTCGGCTCTAATTTCGCTCCCATTGCGATATATGCATACAACGGTCGAAATGGTACACCGTGATGATGTAGAAAACGTGATTAAACTAATTTATGAAACGTTACTCAAAATTGAAAACAACGAAACCTTTTCATATTTCAAATAAAAAGCAAAAAGCATCATTTTTATAATGGTGCTTTTTTTTTGAATATATTCTCTTGAAAAAATCAAACTTAAATCCCAAATTGGAAATCTATTATAATTTCATTTACAAAAGCAAAACCTTATTCATTAATAATTAACACGTTACATTAAATATCAGTAAAATCGACTAATAATGTCAGATTAGTCATGTTTCTATTGTAAATTTACGCGTGCTTTTTAAATAAAAAATTAGTTATCATGGATGTTGAAATACTTGCCCGTATACAATTTGCCTTTACTATTGCCTTTCATTATATCTACCCCCCACTAAGTATTGGTATCGGGTTAATAATGGTAATTATGGAGGGACTTTATATTAAAACCGGAAATAAAGACTATGAAATTTTGACTCGGTTTTGGATTAAAATATTCGCCTTAACTTTTGGAATTGGTGTTGCTACCGGAATTATAATGGAGTTTGAATTTGGAACCAATTGGGCTGTGTACTCAAGATATGTTGGCGATATTTTTGGAAGTGCATTAGCTGCAGAAGGATTATTTGCATTTGGCTTAGAGAGTACTTTTCTTGGAATATTACTTTTTGGGTGGAACCGTGTAAAACCTTGGGTACATTTTGTATCTGCTTTAGGTGTGTTCTTAGGTTCTATGTTCTCTGCTGTTTGGATTGTAGTTGCAAATTCCTGGCAACAAACTCCCGCGGGTTATCATATTATTGGTACAGGGTTAAATGCCCGTGCAGAAGTAACTGATTTTTGGGCAATGGTTTTCAATCCCTCAAGTCTAGATAGAATAATTCATACTTGGCAAGGAGCCATTTTAGCAGGCGCATTTTTGGTTTTAAGCGTGCATGCCTATTATATTAGAAAAGGACGTTATGTTGAAATATCTAAAAAAGCTTTCAAAATTGCTTTAGTTGTAGCCACCATTTTTTCACTTACCCAATTACTTTCAGGGCACAGTACTGCAGATGGAGTTGCGGTTAATCAACCAGCAAAACTCGCTACCATGGAAGGTCATTTTGAAAAAAACAAACCTGCCGATTTATATCTTATGGGTTGGGTAGATAAAGAAAATCAAAAAGTTACTGGTATTGGCATTCCTGGCGGATTATCGTTCTTAGTCCATAATGATTTTGATGCTCCCATAAAAGGATTAAATAATTTTCCTGTTGAAGACAGACCAAGTCAAATAAATGCAGTTTTTCAGTTTTATCACATTATGGTTGCCATAGGAATGGCATTGATAGGTCTTACATTATATACCAGTTTTTTATGGTGGCGAGGAAAACTATTTGATACCAAATGGCTCTTATGGATTTTCTCATTTACTGTCATTTTGCCTCAAATTGCCAATCAAGTAGGATGGTTTACTGCCGAAATGGGAAGACAACCTTGGGTCGTTTATGGACAATTAAGAACCAGCGACGCTTTTTCTCAAGAAGTTGCCTCCAATCAAATCGTTTTTTCATTGGTTATGTTTACAGTAGTTTACTCCCTATTACTGGCATTATTTTTATACACGGTCAATAAAAAAATAAAACATGGACCTTATGACGAGTCAAAAACAACGGTAACATTCAAATCCTTTTAATCTTTATACTATGGAAACTTTTTTAGGAATTGATTACCCTACATTATGGTATTTAGTAATCGGATTATTATTCTCGGGTTATGCTATTTTAGAAGGCTTTGATTTTGGTGCAGGTGCATGGCACTTATTTTTCAGAAAAGATTTAAGCCGAAGGATTGCAATAAACGCAATCGCTCCCGTTTGGGATGCCAATCAAGTTTGGCTAATTATTGGTGGTGGAGCATTATTTGCAGGATTTCCTGTAATGTATGCAACAATGCTATCTGCAATGTATGTTCCCTTTATGCTCTTTTTAATGTTAAATGTACTTCGGGCAGCTGCCATTAAATTTAGAAGTGTCGAAGAAATGACATGGTGGAGAAAAAGCTGGGATATAATCTACAGTATTTCAAGTATTTCCATCGCTTTTTTATTGGGTGTTGTTTTAGCTAATATCCTACAGGGCTTTGCTTTAGGACCTAATTTTAGTTATAAAGGTGGAGTGTTTTTTTCTTTCTTAAATCCATATGCCATTATGGTTGGATTTACAACATTATCTATTTTTATGACTCAAGGCGCTATCTATCTTTTATTAAAAACTGAAGGGCGATTACACGCTAGACTAACATTCTTGCTTAAAAATGGAATGATATTTTTTATCATAAGCTTTGGAATTACCACGCTTTATACTTTAGTTTTTATTCCTGAAGTAACTGCCAATTTCAGAGCCAATCCTCTTTATTTTGTTGTTCCCATAATATCCTTTTTGGCTGTAGCCAATGTTCCCCGATTGGTTTCAAAAAAGAGATACATGCTGGCATTAGTTTTCTCGTCATTAACAATGGCCTTTTTGCTTATACTCGTTGCTTTGCAATTGTATCCAACGCTTTTGATTTCAACAATAGATCCCAAGTACAGCGTAACGATTTATAATGCGGCTTCCTCACAAAAATCATTGGGTATAATGCTGACTATTGTTGTTATTGGAGCACCATTATTAGCTGCCTATTTTTTCTTTTTATACCGAACATTCAATGGAAAAGTAAAACTTGATGACACCAGTTATTAAGTCAAATCAAGATTAACAAACCATACTATTAAACATGAAATACATATCTGTCTTACTAATAGCATTTGCTATAACTTTTCTTTGGTCAATAATAAATCCTAAGGAAGGTTTTACTTGTTTTCTGGAAATTATTCCGGCAATAATTGGCTTTTTAATCTTAGTCTTTACTTACAATCGTTTTCGATTTACCAATTTTACATATACTTTGATTTTGATTCATTGTATCATTCTTTTCATTGGTGGACATTACACCTATGCAGAAGTTCCTTTTTTTGATTATATCAGAGAGATATTTCATCAAAGCAGAAATAATTATGATAAGGTTGGTCATTTTATGCAAGGCTTTGTACCATCAATGATTATCAGAGAACTATTTGTTCGAAAAAATGTAATTGCAAATCAGAGCTTTTTCAATTTTATAATCGTTTCAATATGTTTAGCAATTAGTGCTGCTTATGAATGGATTGAATGGTGGGTTTCTATTTCTACCGGAGAAGGTGGAGATGCATTTTTAGGAACACAAGGATATGTTTGGGATACTCAATCCGATATGCTGTTTGCTACGATCGGGGCCATTGTCGCTTTATTACTATTTTCAAAAGTACAAGACAATCAGCTTATAAAAATATAGAGGATTATAATACACACAAAAAAAAAAGCATCATTATCTTCTTTATAATGGTGCTTTTTTTTGGTACTCCTTTACCTCTCCTGATTTATATGCGTCTTGTATCATTTAGCATTACTTCATTCCAACATAAGTTTTAGAATTGAATTTGCTTAACATCATAGAATTACTATTTATTATTTTAAAATCCAATGGACTGGTTTCGTTAGACTCATTATTCTCAGTAATCAATTCAAGTTCAGCGATTTCATCCTCTATACTTCTTCCTGTATAAATGGTATAATCTTCACTAGAAGTATTAAATTCAGTAATTAAATCTGATTGTACTATTACTTCTTTCATTGATTCCTCCAAGGCATTAAACTCCATTTCATCAGTATTTGTATACTCAATTATTTTATCATCTTCACTGATAACTTCCTTAACAGTTTTTCTGTTATCATATCTAATAACTGTATCAGGATTAAACGTTTCTGTATCGGCTTTTAGATATGGTTTTACAACTTTTCCTGGTTCATTTGATTCTAATACTATATCTGAATCAGATAAAACATTTCCTTGGTAGATTAGATCGCTTTTTACATTCGATGCATTACAAACATTAGATAAAGTTACTAATGTGATTCCTAAAACTAAGATTGAATTTTTCATGATAATTGATTTTTTGATTGTTGTTTGATTGCTGTTTTTTAAATGAATATTAAAATCATATAATAATATCCTATACAAATATACTGATAAAAAAAAGTATTATGTTTTACATAGTACTAAAATTTAACATTACATTAACTTTTTAAGCCAATTTACTGGGGTTTTTGAAAAGCAAAAAATAAACATAAACCGTAAACATTATGCAATAAATGAATAACCTTATAACATTACAGTCGTTTAAGACTTTACTCTATTGTCATGGAAAATTAAATCCATGCCATAAATAATTAATCATGTCCGTTCGTGATTAATTACAATTCCCTTACTTCTAGTCTTCAATTATGTTTACGTTCAACTCACATTATTAAGACTTACATTTCTATCAATTCTTTGGTTTACAACTACTATTTTTTATTTTTAATCTATAAGCTACTTACAAAACAAAATCATATTTATCTGTAAATTAATACGTTAATTAAGAATAGGCTTTATTGAAAAGATTTACTTTGAATAAAATTTTATACCTTTATATTGAAACCTAAAAATTATTTTTTGAAGAATAAAATAAATTTGATTAATTACAAATTCTTAAATTTAAACTTATGAAAGTCATCAAAAAAATTCTGTTTGGTTTGTTAGGAATCATTGCTTTTTTATTGTTGCTTGGACTATTTCTTCCTAAAAAATATACTGTAGAAAGAGAAATAATAATAGACTCACCAAAAGACAGTGTATTTAGCTATGTCAAATATTTAAAAAATCAAGATGATTTTAGTGTTTGGGCAAAAATGGATCCTGAAATGAAAAAAAAATTTACTGGAACCGATGGAACTGTTGGGGCAATTTCAGCTTGGGACAGTAAGGATAAAAATGTTGGAATTGGCGAACAAGAGATTACAAAAATAAAAGAAGGTGAACGAATTGATTTTGAGCTCCGCTTTAAAGTTCCATTTGAGTCTACAGACAATGCCTTTATGATAACTAAAGGTATTTCATCAAGCCAAACTAAAGTAATATGGGGATTTTGTGGCAATATGCCCTACCCTATGAATTTGATGTTACCTATTATGAATATGGAAGAAATGCTGGGCAAAGATTTAGAAAACGGGCTTAAAAACCTAAAATTTAACTTAGAGGAAAAATAATTAATTAACTTTCAAGATAACATCATCTTTATAGAAATCATCTTAGCAAATGAGTACAGAGAATAAAAAAAGGCATCATTTTTAAAATTGATGCCTTTTTTATTTGTTTTATGATTCTCTCAGAATTTGAGCTGCCTCTCTTGCGTTGGATAATTCGGCATATTTTAATGCTGTAAATCCATTTTCATCTTTATCATTAACATTTGCTCCTTTTGAAATTAGAATTCTAATTATATCTACTTTATTATAACGAGCTGCTATCATTAACGGACTCATCCCGTTTGATTTTTCATTTACATCAGCACCATATTCAATAAATTTTTTGACTACCTCAATATCTCCTTTGCTTATAGCAATACCAAGCGGAGTTAAACCAGTATAAAGTTTAACTATGCTTTTGTTATTAGACAATGACTCTGAATTTGATGCAAATGAAACATTTGCAAAAGCTATTAAAGCTACACCTAAATAAATGATTGATTTTTTCATAATGATTGATTTTGATTGATTGTATATATTTAATTAATTGTTCATGATTTGATTGATGATTTTTATTTTATACAAATTTTATGCAAATATATTGCTAAAAAAGGTATTATGCTTAATACAGTACGAAATTTAATATTTAATTAACTTTATCAATGTATATACTGACAAAATACTGTCTTTAAAAGAATAAATCTTAGCAAAACAGTAATTAACACTAAACAATAAGAACATCTATTTAAAATTAAAAAACTAAAAACAGTTAAATTAATAGACTCAAAACTTGCAGTTTTGTAACAGTACTTAACAAAACTTTAACTATTAAAAGTAAATTCAATACAACACAAAAATCTATTTAGAAATTTAATTTCTTAAAAAGCACATAAAATAAGACTTCACAGACTATTCTAATTAAATTACTAGTTATTAATCGTTTATGAATTTGATTAAAAAAAATCCGCAATTCATAATCATGAATTGCGGATTAACTAAACATCCGTAGATTGAATATTATTTGAATTATCTCTTAGCCAAATATGCCAAAACATTTTTTTCAATACGCTCATTAATATTTGAAATGTCAGCTTTTACAAACTTTTCACCAAGAATATTTTCATATAATTCTATATATCTTTCTGAAACTGATTCAATGTATTCATCAGTCATATTTGGTATTTGTTGTCCTTCTTGACCTTGAAAACCATTTTCTATCAACCAACGTCTTACAAATTCTTTTGACAATTGTTTTTGCTCTTCTCCTTTATCTTGTCTTTCCTGGTATCCTTCTGAATAAAAATAACGGGAAGAATCCGGAGTATGAATTTCATCAATCAAAACAATAACTCCTTCTTTTGTTTTACCAAACTCATATTTTGTATCTACCAATATCAAACCGCGATTAGCTGCAATTTCAGTTCCTCTTTGAAATAAAGCTCTTGTATATTTTTCTAACATCAAATAATCCTCTTCGCTAACAATACCTTTTGCCAAAATATCTTCTCTCGATATATCCGCATCGTGTTCTCCATTATCAGCTTTGGTAGTTGGTGTAATAATTGGTTCAGGGAATTTATCATTTTCTTTCAACCCTTCAGCCATTGTTACTCCGCAAAGTTGTCTTTTGCCTTGAGCATATTCACGAGCTGCGTGACCAGAAAGATATCCACGAATAACCATTTCTACTTTAAAAGGCTCACATAAATGTCCAACAGCAACACTTGGATCCGGAGTAGCAATCAACCAATTAGGAACAATATCCTGAGTCAATTCCATGAATTTTGTGGCAATTTGATTTAAAATCTGCCCTTTATATGGAATTCCTTTTGGTAAAACGACATCAAAAGCTGAAAGCCTATCTGTAGCAACCATCACTAAAAGATCATCATTTATATTGTAAACTTCTCTTACTTTTCCTCTATAAACTGATTTTTGATTCGGAAAATTAAAATTTGTAGTGGTAATTGTATTGCTCATTGGTAGTGTGTTGTGTTGTTAAATTTTGAATGCAAATTTAAAACTAATTAATAGAGAACGCAAGGAAATCCAAAAAAGGAAATCGATAATACAAGTATATGCAAATTGAATACTGTACAATATCATGTTCACAAGAAAAACAAATATATTATTTATAACCTAAAAGACCTTTTCCTGATGCCTTTATAGAAGATTTCAAAGTACTTATAGGTGTTTCTTGCAAGATTTTGACACACTGAACAGGAACTATATAAATTTTTCCATTGTCACTACCGTCTGAATTGGGGATAACTACAACGGCATTACCTTGTTCATCCTGCTCTGTCAAAAATCCTGGCCGCCAATAGTCTCCAAATTTTATTAAAGCAGGTAAATCTGTTTCTACCTTTGGCTCATTAATTAACTGCTTCTTAGCCATATCTTTATGCTTTTCATAACCTGGAATAATTTCTTTTAGTTTTAAATCAATTCCATCACTTATTCTTTTAAAAAAAGCTAACCTGACCAAATAACCACATATGTACACAAATATCAACAAAATCAATGCACCAATAAAATTAGCAGCATTAGGCCCCAATATTTGATCCAATCCTATCGCTTTTGCAATTCCACTACCAAACTTAGCAAAGTAGCCAAAAACTTTTTTTACTAACAATAATAAGATTAAAACTGGTAGTAAAAATAATATACCTGATATGCAATTCTCCTTAGATCTTTGAAAAAAATTATCCATAAGTGATTGGTTTTAAGTTCTATATTTTATCCATTAATTCTAATTTACTTGATAAATATTGGGCAACTCCTTCTTCTGCATTTGAAGCTATAATATCCAAATGAGGTAATTTATCTTTAAGACTATCTGGCGCATTACCCATTAGCAATCCTATTCCAGTTGCATTCAGCATTTTTTCATCATTAAAACCATCTCCAAAAGAGATCGCATCTTGAAAAGAATATCCTTCAAGCTCTAGAATCTTACCGATAGCCACACTTTTATCTACTGATTTATCCATAAATTCCAAACAAATAGGCAAACTAAAGGCATGATTAAATTCTTCGGAATGACCTTCCAGAATTCTATTCTTTAATTCAACTAATTTTTCGTGACTATCATGAGTAAAAAATAATTTTATAGCTGTAAAATCTTCTAAATCATCAAAATCAACCACTTCTGGGGGATATTTTAAATCCTTTTGAAAACTATTTATTTTTTTATTGACTTTTGAAGTCAACCAAACTTCCTCCTTAAACAATACTGTAGTGATTTCAGGATCAATATCTAGTGACAAAATCGATTTGATTGCTTCACTCTTTATATTGAAGGAATACAAAAGTTCTTTTTTTGGAGAATGAATTCTTGCTCCGTTTGAAGTCACTAAATAAATAGGTATTCCTAAATTTTCTACGATAGACATCGCATCTATATGATGACGCCCTGTAGCAACAATAATCAAATACTTTTGATGATGTAATTCTTGAAAGACCGATTTTGTATAATCAGATATACTATGATCTGAATTGAGCAAGGTTCCGTCTAGATCACTTATTACAACTTTTATTTTTTCTTTCAACATTTGTTATTTCAATTTCTTCGGGGAATTTATTTCAATTTCAATTATTAAGAAACTCTCTCTTTAATCTCATAGAAATAAAATTCATTTTTGAAGTGTATCCTAATTTCAACTCTTTCAAATTTATTGAATTTCAAAAAGATACACAAAAAATTACTCTCATATAAAATGCTTTTAACTTAATTATATAGATATCTTAACTTTCATTAGCTAAATAAATTAGTGAAGGATATTTTTAGATTTAAAACAGAAAAAGGAGAAACATCACAATTGAGTTTCTCCTTTTTTAAATTTAAATTAAAGAATTTAATAATCGTTATTTTCAATTTGCTTGTAAGCATCAATTACTTTTTTAACCAAACGATGACGCACAATATCTTTATCATCTAGATAAATAATACCAATTCCATCAATATCCTTCAAAACCAACAAGGCTTCTTTGAGTCCTGAAATCGTTCTTCTTGGCAAATCTACTTGACCTGGGTCACCAGTTATCATAAACTTGGCGCTTTTTCCCATACGGGTCAAAAACATTTTCATTTGTGAATGCGTTGTGTTTTGTGCTTCATCCAAAATCACAAAAGCATGATCCAAGGTTCTCCCACGCATGAAAGCCAAAGGTGCAATTTGAATAATTCCTTTTGAGATATAATCCTCTAACTTTTCATTGGGCAACATATCACGCAAGGCGTCATACAAAGGCTGCATATACGGATCTAGTTTTTCCTTCATATCACCTGGAAGAAAACCAAGATTCTCCCCTGCTTCTACAGCAGGACGAGTCAGAATAATGCGTTTAACCTGTTTCTCTTTTAATGCTTTTACAGCCATGGCTACACCCGTATAGGTTTTACCGGTTCCAGCTGGACCAACAGCAAAAACCATATCATTTTTGGCCATAGTATCAACCAACAATTGCTGGTTGGGAGTCATGGGTTTAATGATTTTTCCGCCTACACCATGAACCAAAATTTTATCATGTCCGTAAGCTTTGTTTTCGTCTTGGGAATCACTTAGAATAACTCTTTCGATTACATTGTCATCAATAGTGTTGTATCGTGTAAAATGTAACATCAAACGCTGAAAACGCTTTTCGAATTCGTCTAAAACTTCTTTATCACCAAATGCCTTAAGTGTTGTTCCTCTGGCGACAATTTTTAATTTTGGATAATACTTTTTTATAGACTCAAGATGAGAGTCTTGAGCGCCCCAAAAATCTTTTGGAGCAATGTCGATTAACTCGATGATTCTTTCGTTCAAAATAAGAAGTTTTTAAGTTAATTAATTTAGATAAAAATCAATTTTAATATTTACGCTGTGTCTCATTACACCACAGTTTTAAATTTCTAATTCGGTAAATAATACTAAAAAACATCTTTCTAGAAACGTAGTTTTTCTAGTTTTAAATTATACGTTAGCTAACAATTTTTTTAACATCGATTCATTTAATAAATCTGATACTTTAATGGCTAAAACATCACAGAGATCGTCTTCAGAAGTTGTTTCGGTCTCTTTTTCATTTGGCTCTTGAACTTTTGCAGTTTCAACGTTTTCTTTTTTAAGTTCATTTATTTTGTTAGAAAAACCTGTACAATTTATTTTTGGGTCTGGTGAGGGCTTCTGACTAAATGAATGTGTACTACAAAAGAAAAGAAATAAAATAAAAATAAACTTTGACATACATTTTGTTTTTAATTCAAATAAAAATCTATTCAAATAAAGCTTAAAATACTTTAGCTTTGCATTTCTCAAATTTAATAAAAAATAAGTTTAGGTCACGATATTACTCAATAGTTATAAACAATTTTATGTCAATAATTACCCTTACTACCGATTACGGCTTGAAAGACCACTTTGTAGGTGCGTTGAAGGGGAAAATATTATCAGAGTATTCTGAAGCCACTATTGTAGACATTTCACATGACATTGACCCATTCAACACTGCAGAAGCAAGTTACATCATTTCTGCCTCTTATGCAAGTTTTCCAAAAGGAACTGTTCATATCATAGGAGTCGATTTAGAATCTAATAAAGAAAACCAACATATTGCCATGCAATGGAACGATCATTTCTTTATTTCTGCTGATAATGGCATCTTAAGTATGCTTACGGAAAAGATAATTCCTCAAAAAATAGTCGCGATAACCATTCATGATCGACTACATAGCGATGCTACCGATCTGGATGCCTTTGTAAAAGTAGCTTGCCATATTGCAAAAGGTGGTGTGCTAAATGTAATAGGTAAAGAGATTAATAATCTGAAACAGGTTACCGATTTACAAGTTACATTTTCTGACGATGGGATTTTATTGAAAGGTAATGTCATTTATATCGACCATTTTGGAAATGTAGTTACTAACATTTCCAAAAAGCAATTTATAGAAGCAGCCAAAGGAAGACCCTTTGAAATTGTTTTTAACAGGATTACAATAAAAGCCATTCTACCTTATTATTCTGCTATTGCTAGTTCTGATAAATATCCTATAAAGTATTATGAAGGTGAAAAGTTAGCTATTTTCAATGAAGCCGGTTTTCTTGAAATTGCCATTTTCAGAAGCAATCCATTAACTGTAGGTTCCGCAAGTACATTACTTGGACTAAACTACAGAGATGTAGTTTCTATACGGTTTAAAAATTGAGATTTTTAATTATAGCTAGAAAACAAAAATGACTAACAAAGAAACTTTAATTTTCTCAAATAAAAATTAAAAAAATATTCGGCTTGTAACATCAAAAAAACTAAAATTTGCAATCTAAAATCTAAAATCCCAATATGTTTGTACGAATAGTCAAATTGAGTTTTCACAAGGAAAATATTCCTGCATTTCTGGAAAACTTTGAATTAATGAAAGATAAAATAAGAAATGCTCCGGGAAATCGTTTCCTGGAACTGTATCAAGATAAAAACAACGAAAGTATATTTTTCACCTATAGTTATTGGGAAACCGAAGCTGATTTGGAAAATTATCGAAATTCTGAGCTTTTCAATACTGTTTGGACATTCACCAAACAATTATTCAATGCAAAACCTGAAGCTTGGAGTGTAGATAAATTAGTAAGTTTGCAGTAAGCTGAATTTCAGAAAGCAGTTTTTCAAATATTATAGAAAAAAGCTTAACGTCTTTGTGGCAAATAATTAATAATAAATAGCGCCTTAACGGCAACAAAAAACATGAAGTCAATCGTATTACGAGAAATAAAATCCTTTTTTGGTTCACCGATCGGATATTTGGTAATTGCTCTTTTCTTGATTGGAAACGGCTTATTCCTTTGGGTTTTCGAAGGGGAATATAATATTTTAAATACTGGTTTTGCCGATCTAACACCATTTTTCACCTTAGCTCCCTGGATATTAATCTTCTTGATTCCTGCTGTAACCATGCGCAGTTTCTCCGATGAGAAAAAGCAAGGTACACTCGAATTGTTGCTAACAAAACCTATTAGTCTTTGGGAAATTGTAAACGGAAAATTTTTGGGTGCTTTTCTATTAATCGTAATGGCTATCATCCCGACTTTTATTTATGTAGAAGTAATTTGGAATCTTGGTTCTCCTGAAGGAAATATCGACATGGGAAGCACCTTAGGGTCATATTTCGGACTGTTATTCTTAATTGCAGCTTATTCTGCTATCGGAATTTTTACGTCATCAATTTCAGAAAATCAAATTGTTTCGTTTATCATTGCGGTTTTTTTATGCTTCTTTTTTTATTTTGGATTTCAAGGGTTAGCAAGCATTTTGCCTAGCTTTTCATCTTTTATTTCTTATTTCGGAATGCAAGATCATTACAAAAGTATGAGCCGAGGTGTTATAGACACAAGAGATGTAATCTATTTTATTAGTATTGCAGTTTTGTTCCTTTCTTTTACAATCTTCAAATTAAAATCTATTAAATCGTAATGAAAGCATTCAATATAAAAAACGCCAAATCTTTATTGATTACTGTTGCGGTAGTTTTACTTTTAAACATCATTAGCAATTTCTTTTTTCACCGTTTTGATTTAACCCAAGACCATCGTTATACCCTATCTCCTACCACTTTAAAGATAATTAAAGACGTAAAGAATCCTTTATCTATAAAAGTGTATCTACAAGGAGAATTACCTGCTGAATTCAAACGATTACAGTTGGAATCCAAACAACTTTTAGAAGAATTTCAAGCCTATAATTCTAATATCATTATCGAATTTGTTGATCCGTTGGAAAACAAAGACGAGAGTATGGACAACATTAAAGAATTGTATCGAAAAGGACTCACTCCAATAAACATAACAGTTGACGACAAAGGTAAACAATCACAATCCATGGTTTTTCCTTGGGCAATTGCTGTTTATAACAATAAAGAAGTAAATATTCCATTGTTGAAAAACATCATGGGAGCTTCTACCACTCAAAAAGTTATCGGGTCTGTACAGCATCTTGAATATTCTATTTCTGATGGAATCAACAAAATAGCAAAAGAGAAGCAAAAGAAAGTTGCCATCATAAAAGGAAATGGAGAACTCGAAGAACGACACATTGCCAAATTCCTAATGCAAGTACGCGAAAGTTATTTCATTGGTCCGTTTACTTTGGATTCGGTTGCCAAAAACCCAGAAGGAACTTTAAAATCCTTACAAAATTATGATTTAGCGGTCATTGCCAAACCAACAGAAGCTTTTACCGATGAAGAAAAACTGGTTTTAGATCAATTCATAACCCATGGAGGAAAAACCCTTTGGCTTATCGATCAAGTCAATGCCGAAATGGACAGTCTTTACAATCCTTCTGGAGCAACTTTAGCATTTCCAAAAGACTTAAATCTAAATGATTTATTATTTAAATACGGAGTACGAATCAATCCTGATTTAGTCAAAGATGAGCAAGGTAGCCCGATAAAACTGGCTAGTGGAGAACAAGGAAGCGGAACTCAGTATCAGGATTTCAACTGGAAATTTGCACCTCAGGTATATCCTATCAGCAAACATCCGATTGTAAAAAATCTGGGAGGTATCAAATTTGATTTCGCCAATGCAATGGATACTTTGAAAAACGGAATTAAGAAAACAGTTCTATTACAGTCATCTGCTTATTCTAAAAGAATAGGAACTCCAGTAGAAATTAATCTGAATATGGTTTCAGAACAAACTTCTCCGGCAGATTATCTCAACAAAGGAAACATCCCGTTAGCCGTTTTATTAGAAGGTTCTTTTCATTCTATGTTTGAGAATCGTATTTTACCTTTCGAAGACAAATCTTTTCTAGCCAAAGGAAAAGAAAGTAAAATGATTGTGATTTCGGATGGAGATATTCTAAAGAACCAATTGGATAAAACAGGACAACCTGTAGAATTGGGCTATGACCAACGATCTGGTAATCTATACGACAACAAAGATTTTATGATGAATTGTGTTAATTATCTATTGGATGACACCGGACTTATTAACATTCGAAGCAAAGATTTGGATTTACCATTATTGGACAAAGAGAAAGTATATGAGAACTATACCTTTACACAGTTCCTAACTATCGGGCTTCCAATTCTAATTTTGTTCTTATTTGGCATTGCATTTACATTCCTTAGAAAAAGAAAATACAGCAAATAGATGTTAATAAAAAATTTGCAATACTAGAATAGTTTACAATATATTTGTAAAGTGTATTCAAATTTTATTTAAAAAAAGTACACCATTAATAACAAAACAATACAGATGAAATTTATAGTATCGAGTTCGTACTTATTAAAACAATTACAAGTTTTAGGTAGTGTTATCAACAATAACAATACTTTGCCAATTTTGGATAACTTCTTATTTGAATTAAATAATAGCGAATTAACTGTTTCGGCATCCGATTTGGAGACTACAATGTCTGCTACATTGTCTATCGACTCAACCAGTAAAGGAAGTGTTGCAGTACCTGCAAAATTATTGTTGGAAATCCTTAAAACCTTTCCAGAACAACCCTTAACATTCACAGTTGAAGAAAACAGTACTATAGAAATTAGTTCTAACTCAGGAAAATATGCGTTAGCGTATGCTCCAGGAGAAGAATTCCCGAAATCTGTAAGCTTAGAAGAACCATCAGTAACATTGGTACCGGCAGATGTTTTGGCAACTGCTGTTAGCAAGACTATCTTCGCAGCTGGAAACGACGATTTACGTCCGGTTATGTCTGGGGTTTTCTTCCAATTTTCTCCGGAAGGTTTAATTTTTGTAGCTACAGATGCTCACAAATTAGTAAAATATGCTCGCTCTGATGTAAAAGCATCACAAGTAGCTGAGTTTATTATGCCAAAGAAACCTTTGAACATTTTAAAAAGTATCCTAAGCACCTCAGATGCTGAAGTAAAAATAGAATACAACGATTCGAATGCTACTTTCTCTTTTGACAACTATATTTTATTATGTCGTCTAATTGATGGAAAATATCCGAATTACGAAGCGGTTATCCCTAAAGAAAATCCAAACAAATTGATGATGGATCGTTCTCAATTCTTGAGTTCAGTACGTCGTGTTGCTATTTTCTCTAACAAAACAACACACCAAATTCGTTTGAAAGTTGCTGGAGCCGAATTGAACATTTCTGCAGAAGACATCGACTACTCAAACAAAGCAGAAGAAAGATTGACTTGTGATTACCAAGGAGATGATATGCAAATTGGTTTCAATTCACGCTTCTTAACAGAAATGTTGAACAACCTTCAATCTGATATGATAATGCTCGAAATGTCATTACCAAACAGAGCCGGAATCCTAACTCCTGTAGACGGACTAGAAGATGGCGAAACCGTAACAATGCTTGTAATGCCAGTAATGCTAAATAGCTAGTTACTTCAAAATACTAAACTAACCAAAACCATTTTTATAACTGAAAAAACCGAAATTCCTAACCAGAGTTTTGGTTTTTTTTTGGACTTATTCCATAAATAACTAGCTCCAATCATTAACGCAAGCTACGTCATTGCGAGGTACGAAGCAATCTCATACCGTATATTGATTTCTATTGATTCACTTTGTTTGCTCAGGTTAGTGAGGTTGCTTCGTTCCTCGCAATGACTTTGAGTATATGACTTTACTTAATTAAAATCACTCGGTCATTATGTTTTTAATTTCATCAAATAAATCTTTCCAAGTTGGATTCATTGAACGAATTAAATCATTTTTAGCTTGTCTTGAGCCTGCCTTAATTTGTTTCTCTCGAGTTATTGCATCTTCAATCCACTGAAACTGTTCGTAATAAACCAATACATTCACATCATAACGTGCTGAAAACGAATTTGGATTTCTTTTTTCTTTGTGTTCTAAAACCCTTTGAGGAAGATTTGAAGTAACCCCAGTATAAACCACAGTTTGGTATTTATTCGTAATTATGTAGACAAATCCTGGTTTCATACTTATAATTTGTTAATGAGGTTATTTTTTTCTTTAGTGTTTTGTGTCCTTGCGAAGAACGAAGCAATCACACTAGCCAGAGCAAACAAAGTGATTCAATAGTGATATACGTTATGAGATTGCTTCGTCCCTCGCAATGACTAACTATGTTTGAAAACTAAAGACGCTCTAAATAACTCCCATTTTTTTCATTAGGAAAGTGGCGCTTTTGTTTTTACAAATGCCATCTCGAAGGGTGTAATCAAAATGCAATTCATTGTTACTAATTTCAACTTCAAAACATTTGTTGGTTAGAATATTAGGATACTCATTAGTCGTTAGACAAACTTCTATGTCGTGTGTAGCTATGGCTCCAATGGCTTTTTTAGCAATTACTTTTTTCACCACTTCAATCGTTCCGTTTCGCTTATCATCAGAGTTGGTACCTCTCAAGATTTCATCTAAAAGGACAAAAGCAGAATTAGCTTCGAGCTCATCCATGATTTGTTTTAAACGTTTGATTTCGGCAAAGAAATAAGATTCACTATCTGATAACGAATCAGAAAGTCGCATAGATACTAAAACTGGTAATGGGTGTACATTTGCCTGATTTGCACACACCACAGATCCCATTCCTGAAAGCACCATATTTATTCCTAAACTACGCAAGAAAGTACTCTTACCAGACATATTAGAACCCGTTAAAATCATAAATGATTGTGGCTGAAACTGCACCTCATTCCCTACTCTTGTGACTGGATTCAACAAAGGATGACTTAAATTAGAAAAATCAATCTCATAATTAGAATTCAAAGTTGGATACACAAAATCAGGGTTATTATACGAGAAGTTAGCCAAACTGTTGAGCATTTCAAATTCACCTATTACCTCCAACCATTCTTCTAAAACAACGGCATGTTGCTTTTTCCAAACAATCAAGGATTTCAATACATGCAGATTAAAAAGAAATGTTCCGTTAAATAATAAACCTGTTACAAAGTTCCCGATGCTATCCATTCTAGAAAACAACTCCGCCAACTGTTCAAGATGCACACTCGCTTTCTGATTTTTGAAACTCAACTTTTGCTGTAAAGCAACTAATTTTTCTGATTGGAAACTTTCATTTTCAATTTTCTGTACCAGTAGACCATATTGACTGATAATCAAATTGATGTTATCTGCCTGAACAATTTCTAATTTGATTCGCTTTAGGAAACTCCCCAAAATCATCAAATTACAAATAAACAAAAAAGACAAATAAGAAAGAAAAACTGTATTTGAGCTTATTAAATATCCCAAAACACAACTTAAAAATAGCGATGGGAACAAATAGGAAATAAAGACTACCCCTTTTGACAAGGGCTTACTATTAAAGACGCTCCATTGCAGTAAAGTTTTATAAAGCGTTTCATTATCCTGACCTACTTTGGCAAAAGCCAAAAACTCCTGACGCCAATTTAATTTCTCTCTTAATTCCTGTACTGCTTCATGATTTTTTACTATTTCATCATTTGGCAAAAGCTTTAATAATTTTTCACTCAGGTTTTTTTTACCAATAAAAGTGGCTGTTCTATTTAAATTTTGAAATAAGGAGTGTTCCCCAAAAATATCTAAATCATAAGCATATGGATGATGGAAATCGTTGAATTCTGCACCATTTTCAAAAGGAATCGATTTTCGTTCCAAATACGCTATCTCATTTTCATTTATCTCGACAAGAGCATTTTTAATCTTTCTCTGAAACGATAATTTAGAATGGATTCTCATCAAAATAATAAAACTAGCAAACAGTAGAATTGCCACTATGACAAATACTGATTCGCTAGTTTTTAAGTAGTAAAATAAGCTTCCTAAAAAAAGTAAAATACTAATAAGTCTAAGAAAACTTATACTATTGTATTTCGTATTGATTGATTTTAATTCTTCCGAATAGTTTTTGCTATTGCTTTTATATACTTCCATCTTTTGCTTTAATGATACACAAATGTAGGGAAAGTCAATATTAATTTCAATCCTAATATCAATAGCTATTTAAATAAACAATCTAACTTCATTATTTTCTCTTTGTTTTCTAAATCCTTAATTCTGTATTCTGAAATTTATCCTTCGTGCATTGCCAAGACTGGTACAATTGAAATATTAGCTAATTTTTGAGTCAGGCTTGGATTGAATAATTCTGAGAAAAAATTTCTTTTATGGGTTATCATTGCCAAAATATCAATGTTTTTGTGAGATACGAAATCCAAAATAGTTTCTTTGACATGATCGCTCAAAGTAACTGAAAATTGTACAGGTTCATTTTCGAATTCGGTTTTCCATTCGTTAATAATTGCATCTGAAACATCAGACTTATTTGTTTTGACATACAAACATTTTACTATAGCATGTGTTTTTTTTGCAATTTTAATGACTTCTCTTAGTGCAGCTTTATCTTTTTCTCTAAAACGGGTTGTAAAACCAATTATCTCTATCTTAGCGAATTTGGCCTCAATTGGGACACTTAAAACCGGAACATCAACTGTAGTTACCACTGCTCCTGTATTAGAACCTACAAAAAAGGATTCCCATCCCGTAGAGCCAGAAGTTCCCATGACTATAAAATCTATTTTTTCATCATTAACAGCACTTTTTATCGCATAAATCAGATCTCCATCCATGAGTTTATGACTAAGTTTAATGTGGTCAAGATTCCGCTTTTGTGCTATTTCACGAAGTTTTGGAATTTCCTCTTTGAACATATCAAATTGTGCCAATTGTATGGAATCAAAAATCTTATAATAGTTTTCCGGAATAAATTGATTGTCAACAACTGGTAAATCAAAAGTATGTAATAAAATAAGTTCTCCATTCACAAGTTTTGCAAATTCTAATGCATGTACAAAAGCATTATTGGCAACTTCGGAAAAATCGGTGGGGAATAAAATCTTTTTCATTACTATATGAATTAAGGGTTTAATTTTTGGTAAACAATTCTGAATTTTAGCTTAAACTATTACGGAATTAACCGTAAATATTTCCTCGTTATGTCAACAATTGCTTGTTTTGCAGGTTACACATGAGCGATTACTTCACCAAATAGCCCTACAATTTCATAATTTAGTAAGCTCAATGAACGGATAGAATTGGGATGTTAATATGAAATGTCAATTTTTTGGAAAGACTTACTTCAAAAAGTTTTTCAAAAAAACCTCTGTGTCGTTCGTGAATGGCAATCATATTTATATTATTTTTTTCGATAAAGTTTAAAATCACTCCTTCTATATCATTACTCAACTCAGAATGAAAAGCAATGTCATGCTCTTTGAAAATATTCTTAAAATCTACCACAAAATCGTCTTTATAAACTGTATGTGGTGGCTTTATATTGAGGCAATCAATGTGTGAATGAAAAAAACTGGCAAAAACCTGAACTTTTTTTAAAGGTTCGATGTCATCCATGTTAAATTTTGTGGCAAACAATATCTTATCAATAGGCTGATATTTGCATTTTTCTGGTACAGCCAAAACCGTTGCATTACATTCGCTCATTATTTTTGTAGTCACATTCCCTAGAAATATTTCCCTCAAATGGGTTACTCCCCTTGTTCCCATGACAATAAAATCTGTATTCTCTTTTTTTGATAATGCTACCACTTCCTTTACTAAATAGCCTTGAATAAGTACATTACTGATCTTTATATGCGAAAGATCATTAGCTTCGGCAATGCTTCTCAGAATAGGCACTTCATCTTTATAATTTTCGAAATCACTTAATTGTTCATACTCATAAATCTCTCTTAAATAAATGGAAACATCTAAATAAGCTGGTGAATCTAATTCATAAACATGAAGCGTAATAATCTCCGCATCTATGGCATCGGCAAGCTTTAAAGCATAAATAAATGCATTTTTAGAAGCATCAGAAAAATCAGTAGGGAACAATATTTTCTTCATAATCACCTTAATTAATTACATATCAATATTTTATATAAAGTTACAAAACTTATAAAAAGAAAGCATGATAATTATCATTTTGATTTATAATTAATAAAAAAATACTGGTTAGAGAATAACCAGCAGTAATTAGCCAAAATAATCATTAACAATGTCTATCATAATTCTGAACATATCATCCTAAAGCATATTGTTAAGAATTCTATTTTTCACAAATCACTATAGGCTCAAAAGTTGTAAGTTTTGCTTACTTTTGCATAAATTTTTTATTATGATCCAAAACGATTCTATAGTAGCCTTAGCCACCCCTTCGGGAGCGGGAGCCATTGCCGTAATTCGAATTTCTGGCGAAGATGCCATTACTATTGGGCACTCTGTTTTTCGATCCGTAAAAAATAAAGATTTAAGACTCCAAAAATCCCACACGCTTCATTTAGGACAAATTGTTGATGGACAAAAAATGCTTGACGAAGTTTTGGTTTCAGTTTTCAAAGGTCCAAATTCATATACAGGCGAGAATACGATTGAAATTTCATGTCACGGTTCGACTTATATTCAGCAACAAATTATTCAGTTACTATTGCGAAAAGGCTGCAGAATGGCCGATGCTGGAGAATTTACTTTAAGGGCTTTCTTGAACGGTAAGTTGGATCTTTCACAAGCCGAGGCTGTAGCCGATTTGATTTCATCAGATAATGAAGCATCACACCAAATTGCAATGCAACAAATGCGTGGAGGTTTCTCTAACGAGATTGCAAAACTACGTGAAGAACTGTTAAATTTTGCTTCGCTCATTGAGCTAGAATTAGATTTTGCCGAAGAAGATGTTGAATTTGCCGACAGAACTCAGTTTCATGAATTATTGAACCGAATTGAGTTTGTTCTCAAACGATTAATTGATTCGTTTGCTGTGGGGAATGTTATCAAAAACGGAATTCCGGTAGCCATTGTTGGTGAACCCAATGTTGGTAAATCTACACTACTGAATGCTTTACTGAATGAAGAGCGTGCTATCGTATCGGAAATTGCAGGAACAACCCGTGATACAATTGAAGACGAATTAGTAATTAGCGGTATTGGTTTTAGATTTATCGATACTGCTGGAATACGAGAAACAGCTGATGTTGTAGAAAGCATAGGAATCAAAAAAACATTCGAAAAAATAGAACAGGCGCAACTTGTTATTTACTTGATGGATAGTTTAAAGTTTCAGGTTTCAAGTGGCGATTTCGTTATTGAAATTGAGAAAATAAAAAACAAATATCCTCTAAAGCAAATTTTAATTGTTGCTAATAAAATAGACCAACTAAACGACGAGGAAATTTCAGCAATACGTCTTCAACTTGAAACTTTAAACTTGAAACAAATTTTTCTAAGTGCCAAAGAGAAATTGGGTGTTGATGAACTTAAAAATCAGTTGCTTTCATTTGTAAACACTGGTGCTTTACGTAATAACGAAACCATCGTAACCAACACCAGACATTACGATTCTCTACTCAAAGCATTAGACGAAATTCAGAAAGTTAAATTCGGACTTGAAACTAATCTGTCTAGCGATCTTATGGCGCTTGACATCAAAGAAGCTTTATACCAATTCGGGATGATTACCGGACAGGTCACTAATGACGAGCTGTTGGGGAATATCTTTGCTAATTTCTGTATAGGCAAATAACCTATGCAAATCATCACAAAATAAAACAAACAAAAACACATTAATCCCTTTTAAAATAAGGGGTTTTTTATTTTAATGCAAATTTTAAATTTGTGATATTTTGTTATTTTTTACTATTTTTTGTACCCTATTTGTACCTCATAAATATATTTTTACTATTTTTGAAATATAAAGCGAAATTATGTCCCTTATTTACCCTTAATTCCACTTATTTCGCCTTATATCCTTTTAATACCACTAAATATGAGTTCAAATATTATAGTAAAAAGAATATGTGATTATTGTAAAAATGTCTTTGATGCTAAAACAACAAAGACTAAATATTGCTCACATATTTGTAACAGCAGAGGTTATAAGTTAAATCAAAAATTGAAAAAAATTGAAACGAGCGACATAGAAACAAAATCAAAAATTTCAAATTATGTTGTGGATGTAAATTCAAAAGATTTTTTAACTGTTAATGAAGCATCTACACTACTGAATATGTCTTCCAAAACTGTTTATAGATTAATTGAGCAAAAAGAATTAAATGCTTTCAATTTTTCGGTTAGAAAAACACTAATTAGAAGAAAAGATATTGATAGTTATTTTGAAAATAATTTGATAGCCTCAGATTATGTCAACCCTAATAGAGAAAACGAGATAAACCGAGACAATTCATACACCATTAATGAAGCTATTGAAAAATTCAATATTTCAAATGGAGCATTATATAACATTATAAAAAAACATAACATCCCAAAAAAGAAGAGTGGAAAATATACGCTTGTAAAAAGAGAGGATCTAAACAAAATTTTTCAATAGCCGATTATGAGCAGAGTAACATTAAGAGAAAAAAAATTGAGTACTGGAAAGATAAGTCTTTATTTAGACTACTATCCTCCTATCATTAATCCTAAAAATGGAACGGAAACTCGTAGAGAATTTTTAAAGCTATACTTATTTAGTAACCCGAAAACAATAGAAGAAAAAAAGAAGAATACTGAAAATTTAAACCTTGCTGAAATAATCAGATCCAAAAGAAATGTTCAACTCAAAAACAAAGAATTTGGTTTTAAAGACAACGTTGTATTAAATATTAATTTTATAACTCTTTATAAAAGTGTTGTTGACGACTATTTTAATTCTGGTAGTGAATCCAATTATAATTCGTGGAAAGCTTCTTTAAACCATTTAGAAAATTTCAGTGGAGGTACAATATTATCGAAAAATCTAAACCTCGATTATATAAAAAAATACAGAGCCTATCTCTTAAATGCAAAAAGCACGAGAAATTCAAAAACTGAAAAAAAGCTCGCAAAAAATACTGCCTCATCTTATTTTAAGAATTTTATAGCTGTCTTAAAGATAGCCTACAAACAAAATTTAATTGAAAAAAACTTAGCCGAAGATGCTGAATACATTAAAGAAGAAGAGACCCATAGAGAGTATTTAACCGAAGAAGAAATTTCTTTGTTATGGAAAACCGAAATCAAAATTGAGAAAGTAAAATATATGGCAATTTTTTCGGCTTTGAGTGGATTGCGTTTTGTAGATATAAATAATCTTTATTGGGAGAATATATACAAGGACAAACATCAAGGGTATTACATATCACTAAGAGAAGAAAAGACAAAATCTATAAAAAATCATCCAATTTCTGATACTGCTTACAATATTTTAAAAACACAAAAAACTGATATTGGTCTTGTATTTGGAGGAATTCAATATTCTCAAATAACCAGACCTTTAAAAGAATGGATTAAAAAGTCTGGGATTAAAAAGAAAATTTCATTCCATAATTTTAGGCATAGTTACGCAACCTTACAACTTGCAAATGGAACAGATATATATACCGTATCAAAATTATTAGGTCATAAAAATGTTTCTACAACACAGATTTATACCAAAGTAATGGACAAAAATAAAATTGAAGCTGCTAATCGAATAAACATTGAACTTGATGGATTATCTTAATATTTACAATTCAAATTACAATAGAGCATATAGAATTGGAGAAAGTTTTTCAAAACACAAATTAATACAATTCAACAAGGAAAGTTTATCCTTTGGCAATGCTTTCAATACTACACGGGAATTAATTGAAAATTTTGAAAAAAAGTTTTCAATTAATAAGGAGCATCAACTCTCAGAACTTAAATATGTTTATCAAAATTCCCTACGTAATTACTCAAAAAATGTAATTGAATTGGTATTGAAAAATGAGGTAAGGAAAGCCTTTTTAAAACTCTCTTTAGACATTCAAAATACCAATTATACCCTTGAATCATTTATAAAAGAATTAGCTATACATAATGCGATCAATGAATTATTAAGATTATTTAATAATTATTCTGACTTATTTAAAATGATGTATAATAATGATTATTTTGATTCGTTTGAAATAAAAGACTATAGTCCCATTGATTTTAGGGATTCAAAAAATTATACCGATTTATTAAAAAAATTTTATCCATTAAAAAAATCTTCTGAAACATATTCAGAAAGTTTTTTTATCCCCTATTCTGACAATATTAATTGTAATATTATTTATGATTCAGAAGACAACATTACGTCTTTTAATGAAAAAGAGAAAGCTTTTTTACTTCACTCAATCTATAAAATCATTGAAGAATCCAAAGCAAATACAAAACTAAATAATACTGAATTTTATAAAGTATTATCAATAGTAAATTTAAAAGATGATTCTTGTTTAGTAAGTGATAATTACAAAAACTCCGATTATTATAGAATATTAAGCGGGGGCTTAGAAAAAATAAGTTTAGACATTAAAATTCAAGATAATTTTATTGATATTTTAATTTCAAAAACAAGAGAGTTAAAACTCAAAAATATAACAAAGTATCTATCAGAAAAAAGTACTTTTTTAAAAGCTTCAATTGCAAGAAACAATAATAAAGCAAAATAACACTAAATTTCACTTAAAATTTCCACACGCCAATTTATCCTTTTTCTCTAAAATTTGATTTTAAGATTCAGATTTTAGAGAAATTTTCATCTTATATTCCTAAAAAAAGCTAATAAAATTAGTAGTTCACGAGTGTTTTTTCAAACACACTAAAAAACACAAAAACGAACACACATTTTCTGAATCAATTTTGAAGTATGAAAAATCAACAAATTTTTATGCTCTCAGAAGAAGGAATAAAAGTACTTGCAGAGCAAATCACGGAGAACATTAAAAAGGCAATGAATCCCTCTAATTCTTCAACAGAGGATGTCTTTATGAACATTGATGAAACGGCTAAACTTATCAATTTAACCAAACCCAGTATTTATGGATTAGTTCATCAAAACAGAATCCCATATCATAAAAAAGGGAAGCGTTTATACTTCTTGAAATCACAAATCATTGATTGGTTAAAATCAGGCAAAAATGAATCTAAAGATGATATAGAATCTAAAGCCAATGAGTATTTAATGAAAAACCAACTATTTAATCGTTAATCTAAAGTGACTTTTACCTATGGATGTAAAAAATCTTAAAGATATTGATGATAGAATTGGAAACGCTTTTAAAACAAACAAAGAAATCGCAATTAATCAATTGGAACAAATAATTTCCAAAATGCCAATTGAAATCAAAACACTAATTAATGATGCGTTTGTTTTAAAAAGGATTCCGAAAGAATATTTATTAAGTTCAATATTATTTGCTTACAGCAATGCTTGTGGTCTTGCTTTTTCAATAAAAGCGATGGGATATATAAATTATGCCAATTTATATTTTTCTATAATTGGAAGTCGTGGAGATATTAAATCCCCAGCAATGGATTTAGCAACATTTCCTTTGGTAAAATATGACAACGATAAATATAAAGAGTTCAAAAAAAACAATATCGAATTAGAAGAAACTGAAAAAAGCGATAGGAAACAGCTATTTCTTCAAGATGCCACAATTGAATCGGCAGTTTTTACGCACTATAAAAACAAATACTCGATTGGAATTTTCATTGATGAACTCTATTTCATTATCGAAAAAATGGCAAATAAAAACAGTACGGAGGGCACAGCTTGGAGAACTTTCTTTTTGCAGGGAAATACTAATAAGTACATTGATATATCACGTAAAACAACAGAAAGTTTTAGAATTGAAAAATCATATCCAACTTTATTAGGTTCAATTCAAAATCAATTTGTTCCGAAACTATTTGCAGACGGAAATTTAGAAAGCGGATTAATCGACCGAATTCTTTTTACTAACAAATTAACAATGAACAATAGATTATCAATAAATGATATTTCAAATGAAGTATTTGAAAACTATTCTAAATCCTTAATCAACCTTCTTAATTATCGTACTGAAATAGAAAACACTTTTGAAATGGACGATTTACAGATAGAACTTGATTCAAATGCCAATAAACGTCTTTTTGATTATTCACAAGAATTAATAAATCGTCAAAATGCAGTAAATGATTTAAGTAAAGAATACATTTCAAAAATGATGATTAATATTCACAAAGTAAGCCTTTTAACCCACTTAATTTTAAATTCCAAAAGACAAGCCTACCAAAGTAAAATCAATACTGAAACCATTGAAATTGCAATCCTGATTCTTGAGTTTTATTTTATAAACTTCAAAATTGTTTTAGATGAAAATATCAACCAAAAAGAAAAATTACCAACTACTGAAGATATTATCAGATTAGCAATAAAAAACAATGCCAGTCAAAAAGATGTTGTAGCGATTACTGGAATGAATAAATCATCAATATCAAGAAAATGGAATAACGAATTGATGCAACTTGCAACTTGAGATTAAAGCATAAAACCTCTAAACAGCTAATAAAAACAGTACTTAACAATGATTGATAAAAATATTGCGAGTTGCAGGTTGCAAACCAAAAACCAAATAGTTATGCTTCAAAAAACCAAATTAGAACTTACATTTAACTCAAAAAGAGATTATAAATTAATTACGCCTTGTTGTGGTAGAAATAATACAGACGGGAAATTCATCAACTATAAAAATCTAAGTCAAGAGTATGGTTTTTGTCATTCTTGCGGAAAAGCTTCATTACCTCCTACTATATATGTTGATAAAAACGGAAACGAATATATTTGGAATGAACTAGAAAGTAAATTTCAAACGGATTTAATTCTTTCTAAAAAAAACATAATAAATCCACCAAAAATAACGGTTCAAAAATTCATAAATGAATCAATAATTTGGCAATATTTTAAAATAAATCCCGAAAACAATCTTCTACAATATTTACGCAAAACGTATGGAGATATAAAAACAGAAGATGCAAAAGAAACCTATGCTTTAGGCACAAGTAATGACGGAGGTATTATATTTTGGAGCATAAACAGTAATTTGAAAGTTCAAAAAGCCAAAATAGCTTACTATGGTACAAACGGTAAACGGACTAATAAATTTAAAGTTCCTTATAAAAATGAAGATGGATATTTCAACTGCTTATTTGGTGAACATTTGGTTTATGATGAAATTAAAGCAAAGAAAACAATTATATTAACTGAAAGTGAAAAAACAGCTATTATAGGTTATATTCTATTTCCTCAATATGTTTGGGTGGCTTATGGTGGAATTAACGGATTAACCGAAAATAAAGTAAGCCCTTTAATTGGTCATAATGTCTTAATCATTCCCGATATGAGCGAAAATGCCGTCAGTATAATTTTAAATAAAATACCATTTCTCATTTCATTGGGAATCAATGTCAAAATATGGGATATGACCGAAAGTAAAACTGACGAGCAATTAAAACTTGATGGGATTTACAATAACGATTTGGAAGATGTTTTTAGAAAAATAATTATTTAGCCATTTTTTATAATCATAAATCATTGCAAAACCTTTGCAATGCCATTGCAATTATGACAGTCTTTTGACTTGTCTAGAAATGTAGCTTCATCAAGAGGTAATAGCTCAATTGCAATTTTTAGTATTTGTGCAATATAGATTTTTGAACCTACCCGAGTTTAATTTTTAGTCTGCTTAAAATTTAAATGGCAAAGGTTTTGCAAAACCTTTGCAAAACCTTTGGTTCATATTATCTTTTTCTTTCAAGTTTTTAATAATGTCTCTGCAAAACTAATCTCAGCAAGAGTGTCTTTTTTAATATCTAATTTAATCAATTTTGAATTTGTTCTTAACATGAGATGTTTGTTTGTAAACAATCGTTTTGTAATAGCAATATAAATGAGTATAAATTATTAATTCGTACTTTCTTTGTTGCGATGTATATTGACGATTTATCATCATATGAATATGACTCATCAAAAAGTTTGATAGCGAAATTTGCAAATTATTTTTGATAGTTGGAGCCAGTTTATTCAACTGGCTTTCTCTTTTTTCTATAGTAGCGTATATTTCAGGATATTCATTTTGTGCGGTTCCACTAAGAAAAGCTGTTATATCCTTAGACAATTCCTGATATTGTCTGCTCATAGCTTTTTTTAAATTTGTATCTGCATCAAACTCTTTTTTGAAAAAAGTCTGTAATTCATCCATTAGTTTCATTCTGTCGGCGTTTGTTAATGAGAATGAATTGAGAAAACGATCAATAGCGAGAAAACTAAAAAGCAATTGCATTTCTTTTTTTAAAAAAGATGATTTAAGAGATAAGTAGCGTAACATCATTTCGCTATCCTGATAAAATAAAGTTTCTGATTCAGTTATAGTTTGTTCACCATATCGTTCTAATTCTCTTTGATAAGTGTCTGTTTGTACTTTCCAAATAGTATTTTCTTGAAGCAAAAAGTTTAAAATAGGATATAATCTTGAAATAATGATAGGCATATTCTCCAAATTTTCACTGTAAAACCGAAGCCTGATGTGTTCATCGGGGTCTTTGTATCTAATAAAAAACCATTTTTGGATTCTTTTTTCAGTTTTTAATTCTTGAATAATAGGGTATAATTTTTCAAGTAAAATGATATCGGCAGTCTTAACTCCAGTGTATATTTTATAATACAGCCATTCGCTTCCTATGCAAAAATCTCTTTTCATATTTTAGGCATGCTCTTTATTAAATGAGAGTATAATTTGATTGGCAAGGTCTTCACCATTTTTATTTTTAGTAACCGATTCTTCCGTAAATAAAAATTCTTCTAAGATAATTGTGTTGTGATTTTGTGTCGACTTTAGAAATAATTGTATACCAATTTCTTTTTCAAAATCAATTAAAAGAGTATTGTCAAAGTGTACCCAATTTGCAAATCTTGAAATGTTTCGTTTCAATCTCCAGTTCGTAAATGTTTCCAAAAGAGAAGAGTCGGTTTTAGTATAAAAAGAGTCTATTTCTTTTTGGGTTACTTTCCATTTTGCTTTCGAGAGGATGATGTCTTTGTATGTGACTCTAGGAAAATAGCTATAATGAGTTTCTAAAACTCCCCAAGAGAAGCTATAAATCGGTTTTATGTTTTGTGATTGCAAATCACTTAAAAAATGATAAATAGGCAATGATTTATTGGAATAGTTATGTGCATTTGATAAACATGGGAGCACTTCTTTATTGTGTTTTTTAGATCGCAAAACAACAGTGTTTTTTTTGATTGAAATCATTAAATCTTCTAACTCGATTTGATGTTTTTTATTTACTCCTGAGTTAGATAAATAGGCTATTTCATAGTCTCTTAAAACAGGTCTTCTTAGAATATTACCAGTTCGTGATTCTGGTATGTGAACGATCTCAGCAAGAATCTTGTCTGAATGATAGTTAGATTCTTTTTTGATGATTTCTTTTGTCAAATTATGAATTTCAGTATTCCCATTACAAAAGCGCCCTAATAATTTTGCAGCACTAATACCACCCGATGATTCTATAGCAATAAGTTCTTTATTCTCTTTTTTAAAATACTCAATCATTACAGAAAAAGTAGTAGGTGCATTATTCCAATTGGGATCAAAATCTGGAAAATCTTTTTCAGAAAGAGTTAATGTAGCTCTGTTTTTTTGCAGGCACTCTTGCATTTTTTTTTCTAAAATAGAGTCAAAAGCAGTCCAGATTTCATTTTTATCATCTGCAATTTTACTGTTGAATAAAAATTTATCCAAGAGATCATGAGTGTCATTCATCTCTGAATTTTGAATATAGCCAATTCCTGTCTCCGTGTCTAAAACAGTGGTTAATGGCATTTCTCGTGATTCATATCTTTTGGTAAATGACTTTATAAAGTTGGCATGATTTAAATATGCTTTAGGCTTTTGGATTCCGTTTAAAAACCGAATGGCTTGCAGTACTTTTTTAGGAACGGTATCGCTTAGTATATTTGAAGCAGTAGCAGTATTTAAGTCGGTCTGAAAAAGGTACTTTTCATCATATTCGACATTTAAATTTTGAATTCCTTTTTTGATGTTTTCGTATTTTTTTTCGGAAGGAATTAGATTTTCATCTAATGCTGCAAACTGTTGTTGTATTCTTTGCAAAAGTTCGCAATCTTTTTTTAACGCTGGAATTTTATTTAGAATAGCAAAAATGCTGTTCCAATCGTCATTGCCAGTTACAGTACCATCCAATTCGCTTACTAGAAATTGAAAATCGATAAGCTGATTTATATATTCTAAAGCTTGTTCTGTTTCAGAATCATCATCGGCTAGAAGATTAACCATTTCATGAACAGTCATACCTGATTTGGTTTGGGACAATAAGAGAGCCAGTAAATCGGATTTTCGTATTGCCGAAATACTGTGTTCTCTTTTCGTTTTTATGTATTTGTATTCTACATATCTATAAAAATCACCAAGCTGATAAATAGAATTATTAGGATAAAATTTAAGCAGTGGTATAACTTCTTTCCGTTTGGCTAAATTTTGTAAAAGAGCTACCCAAAATTGCATGTCGAATTGCGTGTGACGAGCGTAAAATTCTGGGCATTCGAGTATAATGTTTGTTTCTTCGGCTATTTTGCCAACAGTGCAACCCGCAAATAATCCAAAAGGTGTACAACGGGCAGACATTCTAGCTAAATATTTTAAAAAGCTGATTTCTAGAGCTTTCTTTTTTTTATCAGATATGCTTGAAGGATTCGATTTCCATTTGTCTAAAGCCACAATTAGTTCTGGAGAAGCTAAATAGATAGCTTCTCGGATATAGAAATTTTCAAGCTGTAATAATAAGTGTTCTTGAGAGTAGTTCTCCAATACCTCTTTATAGAAAGCGATGGGAAATAAAGGCGTCCTTAAAACATAATGCTGAAAAGGGAGAACGTTGTATTTGTTCATTATTTTTTATGCTTGCTCACTTTCTCAGCCATTAGCATGGCATTATACACATTTAAGACTTTTCCTGATTTAGATAGTTCTGAAAAAGGAACTTTTTTATCTTTTGTACCAGGAACAATAACTTCTAAATCATAAGGAGTACCTGAATCCATAATAATTTGTTTGACCTCAGTTGCGGTAAGTTTAGGATAATACGACCAGATTAAAGCAGCGGTTCCAGAGACCATAGGTCCTGCTAATGAAGTCCCTGAATCTGTTTTATAGACATTTCCCGCTCCTGTGGTGTATATTTCATCTCCAGGAGCAAATAAATCTACATTTTGTTTCCCATAATTTGTAAAACGAGATACAAACATACTATTCAATTTTAAGGAAATCGAACCCACATTGATAAAATTGCTACAAACTTCTTTTGAGCCGTCAAAACAATTATCGCTAGGATAGTATGGATTTTCATCAACATTAAATTTATTATTTCCTGCACTGTGAATGAGTAAAACATTGTGCTCTTCGGCATATTTGAAGGCTTCAAAAACCCATTCTTTATGTAGAGAGAATTCTTTACCGAAAGACATATTGATTATTTTGGCACCATTATCTACAGCATAACGCACTGCCATAGCAATATCTTTGTCATTCTCATCTCCAGAATAAGAGATGTTTAAAGGCATGATTTTTACATTGTCGGAAATTCCTTTTATTCCTTTATTATTTGTCCTGTTTGCAGCTATAATACCTGATACTTTAGTACAATGGTCTTGAATAGTTCGATGATTGGTTTTATTATTAGAAATGTTATTATTCCCATATCCTTTTTCTAAAATTTTAGGATTGTCACCTAAAGAAGTGCGTTCATTAAAATTTATATTCAAATTTTTATTGAGTATTGAATCTGCTTGAGTTTCATTTTCTTTTACATCTTCCAAAGAGTGTTCATTGAAATCTAGCCTTGCTTTCATAAAACCTATCATTGCTCCAATATCCCAGTCTCTGTCTTCTCGCCTTTGTCTAAATGTTTTGTCATTTATTTTATACTTTTTATACATACTATCCAATTGTTGGTAGGTATAATCTTCTTTTGGGAAATAATGTTTTAAGCTATCTTTGGCTATTGGATAAGTAAGAACACTATAGTTTAATGATTTTAACCAGTTTTTGTAATAATTAATCTCTTTTTCAAGTATTTTTTGTGCTCTAAGGTATTCTTTATAATTTGAAAGTTCTTGAGCAGTAATTTGGCTCTCTATTTTATCTTTATATAGAGTTTCCCATTCTCTAACAATTCTTACATATTCGAAATTTCCCCATACTATATAACCTCCGCTCTTTGTGCCCGTAAAGCTCCAACCATTGATATCATCTATATAACCATTTTTGTCATCATCGATACCATTGTTTGGAATCTCATTAGGGTTCGTCCAGATTTTTTCTTGTAGATCCTCATGTTTTAAATCAATTTGGGTGTCTATTATAGCTACAATAATATCTTTACTTTTGGGTTTCTTTTTATTTTGAGCATACCATTTATCTAGAGAAATACCTGGAATAGTGTCTTGTCCATAATCTTTTTGATACCACGTTTGTAAGATTAATGGGGTAACCTTTTTTTTAGCAGTCAAATTGGTATAGGAATTATAGGCTTCCTTTGAAGACTTGCAACTTGCGAAGAATAGTAAAATAAATAAAAAAGAATAGATGAATTTCATAAACAAAAATATTAGAAGAACTGTATATTTTACATTATTTAATCACAGATTTAAAAGATTAAAATGATTTTTTAATCTTTTAAATCTGTGAGTATTTTTTAAGTTTGAATCTTTTAAAATTGATTACTATCTCTTTCACAGTTACTACTAGTATTTGTAATCGTACCTGGATCCTCAGTTCCTGGACTACCGCCTCCATTAATCAGATTCATTTTTTTAAATTTTACTACTTCGAATTTTTTTAGATCAAATTTTTTGATTGTTTTTTTGTCTTTGTTAGTTTTCATAATTTTAAGTTTTTTATTAGTTTTTAGTATTGACAAATTTATTGACTTCTTTTTTTGAGGATAAAAAAAACTGTATTTTGCTTGTCGGAATTCGGGAATTTCGATTTTTTAAGAATGCAATTATTTGACAATGTTATATTTGTGTTTTTTTGGATTTTTCTAGTTCTTTAATAAAGTAAGTTGGTTTTATGCCTGTTTTTTTGTGGAAAGCTGCTGAAAAGGATTCGGCACTATTAAAACCAAACTCCAATGCCAATGCTTGAATAGTATAATTTCTCAATTTATTGTTTTGTTGCAATTGTACAATTGCAAATTCTACTCTTAAATCGTTGATGTATTGAATAAAGGTTTTACCTTTATATGTATTCACTATTTTAGAAATGTATTTGCTATTTGTTTCAAAAGTATTGGAGAGGATTTGTACCGTAATATTAGGTTGTAAAAACTCTTTTTTGGTTTCAAAACGTTTGAGTTTTTCCAGAATTTGATTGATCAATTCTTCGGAAATACCGATATCCTCCTTATTATTAGTTTGAGTTTCGGCTTTATTTTCTTCGTTATCAGTATTTATAAAATTACTATTGGATAACTTCGTTTGATTCATGATTTTTTCGAATCGGCTTCTGTCTCTTTTTTTTAAATTAAGTTGATAAATTCCAAACCCGCTAACAGATATAGAAATTAAAAGTAAACCGCCAATGCTCCAATATGATTTAGAATTATCTTCTTCTAAAGATTCTATAAGTATTTCTTTTTCCGAAAGTAAGTGAGGAGTATCATATTCTTTTTGCAGTTTTTTTGTTAGCTCTTTATAATTGGTTTGGAGAACACTGTCAATGTACATGTATCTTGTTATGTATTTTAACTGGTTTTCTTTGTCTTTTTTTTCTTTAAAATAAGATATCAAATAAGGATATCCACTTATAAATTCCGGAGTTATTCTTTTTGTTTTGTTATAAATTGAATCTACTCTTATAAAATTTTTAACCGCCATAGTTTTACTTCCTAAACCTTCATAGGTTTTCCCTAAATAGTAATAGGCCGCCAAAGTATTACCTTCATCTTTAAATATAATCATCTTTGGTAATGCTTTGGTAATACTGTCTAATGCAGCTTTGAATTTTTTTTGCAATACTAAGTTTGCTCCTTCATTTAATATGAAAAGAGCATTATATCTGTTATCCTTTGTTAGTTTTGATTCTCGAAAGCCCAATTTATTATAGTAAGTAGCAGAGTCTGTTTGATTGAGTGCTTTAAAAGCATCTGCTAAAGCAAATATTACATCCTGATAGCCATAAGAATACATTTGCGTTCTGATTTCTTTGTCTTTATAATAATTAAAACATTCTCTATATAAATTGAGGGCTTCACGCACTTCTCCTAATTCTTCTGATCGTAAAACAGCAATTGAAAATTTAACTTTATAATAAAAATCTTTATTATTTGTTTGCGCATATTTTTCTGCCAGTATAAAATTATCTATTGCTTGCCTATATTTAAACAGTTTTTTTAATTTATAAGCTTTACTTGAATAGGCATAAGCAGGAAATTTAGAGTCATTCTCCTTTCTTGAAAAGGTAATGCAACTATCTAAATATTTGATTGCTTTATTACCTTCATTCTCTAATGAATATAAAAAGTATCCTCTTGCTTTTTGAATATGATTATTTTCATTTTTTGCTTTAGTTAAATAAGCATTGGCGCATTCCAGTTGTAGTTTTTGGTCTTTCTCATTATCAAAATATAAATTCTTTAATTCATCATAAGTCAGTCGTGAAATCTCCCTTTTTGATGCCTGTCCGAGTATAGCAAACGGAATTAGGAGTATAAAAAGAAATTTATTCCATTGTAAATAGTTCATGTGATTTTGTCTTGTAAATAAATACTGCAAATAAACGCAAATTTCAAATAAAATAATCATTTTCTTATAAATTTAACAATTAAATGATAATCAGGTATTTACACTTTTTCTAATTTCGGAATTCCTGAAATCCGTAACGGAATTCAGGAATCACGACAATCATTGTTTGCTTTTGGTAGGGTATTTCTACTAGTTTTGGAATGTCGTAAATCATAAATATTTAAGATTTTTTTAGAATGATAAAAATTATTTTTTGCCTAACCCTCTTTTGGAGCTCAGTTTTATTTTCACAAGTTAAAATAACTGGTAAAGTTGTTAATGATCAAAACAAGTTTATTGAATATGCAGAAGTTTTGTTAATAAATAAAGACTCTGTTGTCATAAAAAGTGAATTAACTAATGTAAATGGAGAATTTACTATACATATTGAAAAGGGTAGTTATCTTTTAAAAATAAGAAAGTTAGGGTCAGTTTTATGGAAGCAAAAAATGAATCTAGATCAAAGTATTGATTTAGGCATCATTAAAATAATAGAGAAAGAACAAAAGCTAATAGAAGTGGTAGTAATAGGAAGGAAGAAACTTGTAGAAAGAAAAGTGGATCGATTGGTCTTTAATGTTGAGAATTCTTTAGCCGCTAAAGGTGGGGACGCTTTTGATGCATTAAAAGCAACACCTAGTTTAATAGTCCAAGAGAATTCAATATCGATTGTTGGTAAATCAACAATTTCAGTAATGATTGATGATCGTTTGTTGCAACTTTCAGGAGAAGATTTATCTAATATGCTAAAATCCATTTCTGCTGATAATATATCAAAAATAGAAGTTATCACTAACCCTCCTTCAAAATATAGTGCAGAAGGTAATAGTGGTTTAATAAATATTGTATTGAAAAAAGCAAAAAAGGATTTTTTTAATGGGAATGTTAAAACATCATATACCCAAGCAAAATATGGAACTAAAGATTTAGGAGGTGGTGTTAATTATCAAGAAAATAAACTAACCCTTAGTTCAAATTTTTTCATTACCAAAGGTATTGGTGCGCCAATTCAAAAATATGATATTTTTTATCCAAATTATACATGGAATGAGGCATATAATGTGAAAAATTTACGCAATAATGAGAATTTAAGGATTGCTTTGGATTATAAAATTTCATCTAAAACAAGTATTGGTATTGAATATAATGGAATATCTAATACATCTGAAATAAAATCTAAAAATGTCTCCAAGATTATTAATAGATTTTCGAATCAATTGGATTCAATTATTAAAACATCATCAATTAAAAACATTGATAGAAAAACAAATTCTTTAAATTTTCATAGTGTTACCAAACTCGATTCAATGGGGAAATTTTTTTCAATAGATTTCGATTATTTTGACTATGACTATTTTATAAATAACAAATTCAATACTAATACTCTTTTCCCAAATGGAGAGTTAAAACCCAACAGTTCTTTTTTAGCCATTAATAAAGGACAGCAAAATATTGACATTTATTCCTCAAAAGTTGATTTTACACTACCATTAAATTGGGTTAGCATTTCTTTTGGTGGGAAGCTATCTTTTACAAAAAACGATAATGAGATTATATTTTATGATATACTTTCTGATCAATTTATTTTAGATCCAACAAAAAGCAATCGTTTTTTGTATGAAGAAAATAATGGTGCTTTATATGTTTCGGCAAATAAAGAATTATCAAAAAGATGGAATATTCAATTAGGGTTGAGATTAGAAAATACGAGTACAAAAAGTACTTTGATAGATACATATAATGTTTATAAAAATAATTATACGGAATTATTTCCTACATTTTATTTGACTTACAATACTGAAAAAGAAACTACCTTTTCATTAAATTATAGCAGAAGAATTGAAAGACCTTCATATAATCTATTAAATCCATTTCGGATTTATTCTACAGCTACAAATTATACAGAAGGGAATCCTTATTTAACTCCATATTTTAGTAATAATATAGAATTAGCATGTACAAAAGGTAGTTTTTATCATTCTGTTTATTTTAACCATATAAGCAAGGGTATTGATCAAATTACCTTTACGAATGATTCACTTAATTATCAATATACTATCCCCTATAATTTTTTCAAGAATAAAAGACTTGGCGTTTCTGAAAATTACTCTTTTGCAAAAGTTAAAGGCTGGCAAAGTAATAATGGATTAAACATTTTTTATACTCAAACTAAGTCTAGCCTAAAAGAGACACCTCCTATGATTGAAGGTTTGTCAATGTACTTATCAAGTTATAACAATTTTACGCTTAATAAATTAAAAACACTTACTGCTGAGCTAAATTTTATATTTCAATCGGCATCAGTTTCAAATAGTTATAAAACAACAGCATACTATAGGTTTGATACTGGAATTAAACAGGAATTATATAACAGAAAATTACAATTAGTAATTACAATTAGCGACATATTTAAAACGAGTGCTATTATTTTTAGTAACAACATAAACGACATTCGACAAGAAAAATTTGATTATCAAGATACTCAAAAAATTAGATTTTCAGCCATTTATAAATTTGGAAAATCAATTAAAGAGAACAAAAGAGAATTCAGTAATAAAGAAGAGGAAAAAAGAATAAAATAAAGATAAAAGTATTAAAAAAAAGCTTGCAAGCCAGTCCAATAATGACTTTATGACTCAAAAAGAATAGTCTAAAATCTTAAATAAATTATATCATGAAATTTAAATTAAACAACAATGATTTTAAATCATTAGAGAATTCCGTTAGCCTGATTGAAAATCCAGTATTAAAAAAAGCGGCATTAGATGTAGCAAATTCACCATTCGCTGGAGGGGGTGCCCCTGGTTGTTTTGCAAAATGTGATTTCTGTGAAGCTCAATGGGCACAAGCATAAACAATTAATTATAGACCGTCTAAATATATTTAGACGGCTCTATTTTGTGTTATGCATTCAAGTCTTAAAACTAAAAAATAAACATACATGAGAATTAATAAAATTGTAGTAAAAGTGGCAAGCAGATGTAATATAAATTGCTCTTATTGTTATATGTATAATTTAGGTGATTTGTCCTATAAATCACAACCTAGATTTATTGAAGAAAAAACAATTGAGAATTTTTCAAAAAAAATACTCACTCATTTACAAAAAAATAACTTAAATACACTCGGAATTATTATTCACGGTGGAGAGCCTTTATTGATGAAGAAATCAGATTTTGTAAATTTTATAAATCATTTTGATATTATTAAGAAAAATGATATTCAAGTTAGTTTTTCATTACAAACAAATGGTATTCTTTTAGATAATGAATGGTGTGAGATATTTAAAAAGCATAAAGTAAATGTTGGTGTTAGTCTAGATGGTCCAAAAAAGGAAAATGATATATTCAGAGTTGATAAAAAAGGAAAAGGTACTTACGATGAAGTTATAAACGGAATAAATATTTTAAAAAAGAATGATTTTAATACAGGTGTTTTATCTGTAATGAATCTAAATGTAAATCCATACGAATATTACGAACATTTCAAAAGTTTAGAATTAAAATCTGTAGATGTTTTATTATTAGATGTAAATTATGACAATAAAGATTCTATTTTCAATAGTAGTGTAACTCCAGCCGAGTGGTATATTAAAGTTTTTGATAAATGGTATAACGACGAGCAAAAATTTAGAATACGCTTATTTGATATGATAATCAAAGAAATAATAGGTGAGAAAAATGGAATTGATTCCTTGGGAGTAGGAGAAAATCATGTTTTGATATTAGAAACTAATGGAGGTTTAGAAGCCGTTGATGTTTTAAAATCTTGTGGAGATTCGTTTACGAAAAATGGAATAAATATTAATATACATGAAATTGATGAAGTTAGTAAATCCGATTTAATAGACGTTTATTATAATTCTGGCAAATATTTACCAAAAAAATGTCTTGCTTGTCCAGTTCAGGAGATTTGTGGAGGTGGTTATTTACCACATAGATTCAGTTCTAAAAATGGTTTTAATAATCCAACAATATACTGCGACGATCTATTGAGATTGATAACTCATATCCAAAATACTGTTATTGATACTATGCCTGCTGAATTGGTTTCTCAAACAGGGATTTCTAAATTGACTTATGAAGAAGCCTTAAAAATTATTGAGAATACACTACCTACAATTTCAGAGCCTGAATACATCACAAAACTAGAATCTTTTAAAAGAAATGAATCCAAATTATTTGCTGAAACCATAAAATAAATACAAAAAGTATTCAATAAAGATTTGTAGGTTTAATTATGAAATTAAAATTTAAAAAATTTCCTTATGTTCAACAATTAGATAGTGCTGATTGCGGTCTCGCATGTATTAGAATAATAAGTAAATATTATGGGGTTAATATAGCTGTTAGAAATAATATTTTTGCAGAAAGTAATCTTACAAGACAAGGATTATCGCTTTCAGAATTAGGATCAGTTTGTTCAAAAATTGGTTTTGAAAATTTATTTGTTGAACTTGGTTTTGATGAAATTAAAGAGAATGTTATTTTACCAGCTATTTTTTTTTGGAATCAAAATCATTTTGTTGTTGTATATAAATTGACAAAAAATAAGATTTATGTTAGTGATCCTGGAATTGGTCGATTGATTTATACAAAACAACAATTTTTAGATGGTTGGAAAGAGAATAGAGAGAAAGGAATTATTTTAATATTAAAACCTACAAAAGAATTATTTCAACATCATAAAATTGAAAAAAATAGAAAAAAAGAAAGTTTTAGTCATGTTTTGCAAAACTTAATGAGTTATAAACAACAAATTTATTTGTTGGCAATTATTCTTTTATTATCATCTATTATTGAATTTCTCTTTCCATTTTTTACACAAAAAATCATAGATAAAGGAGTAATATTTAAAAATCTTACTTTTTTATATCTAATTTTAACAGGGCAAATAGTTTTATTTATTAGTAAAATAGTTAATGAGTTTTATAGATCTTGGCTATTTATAAATATTAGTTCAAGAATAAGTTTGAGTTTAGTGTCAAGTTTTTTGATGAAATTAATGGATCTACCAATTAGATTTTTTTATTCAAAAACTATTGGTGATTTACTTGAGCGAATTGAAGATCATAAAAGAATTGAGAGATTTTTGACTGAAGATTTATTGAAAAGTATATTCGCTTTTTTTAGTTTAATTGTTTTTAGTTCTATTCTTTTCTATTTCAGTTTACCTGTTTTTTTTATATTCATTATAGGAAATACTCTCCAACTGACGTGGGTTTTTAGCTTCTTAGAACGAATCAAGGTTCTTGATAAGATTAAATTTAAATTAGTTGGCAAAGAACAAAGCAAAAACATTGAATTGTTAACAGGAATGCAAGAAATTAAACTTAACAATTTAGAGAATCAAAAGAAAAAGGAATGGGAAAATATACAATTAGAGCTTTTTAATAATAATATTAAAAACCTTCGATTAAATCAACGCTATGAAAGTTATCGATTTATATCTTTTTTAACTTCAATTTTAATAACATTTATTTCTGCACTTTCAGTAATAAAAGGTAATTTATCGGTTGGAACAATGATGTCAATTATTTTTGTTATAGGCGCAGTAAACGTTCCTGTTACTCAATTAATAAATTGTATTTTAAATTTTCAATTACTGATGGTTAGCGTAAATCGATTGGATGAAATTAGTGGCATCTCTGAAGAATCTAATGGCGAGAAAAAAAGTAGTTTTTTTAATAATGGTAACATCGAATTGATTGATCTGTCTTTTTCATACAACGGTGTTACAAATGTTTTAAACAATATAAATCTTAAAATCACAGAAGGAACTACTACTGCAATTGTAGGATTAAGTGGTAGTGGTAAAACAACTTTAATTAAATTACTTTTAAAATTTTATAGTCCACAAAAAGGAATAATTAATTTGAATGAAAGAAGTATAGAAGAGATTGATGATAAAACTTGGCGCAGTAGATGTGGAGTTATTTTTCAGGATAGTTTTATCTTTTCTAATTCGATTGCCTTTAATATTACCTTAAGTGATGATTATGATATTAATAAATTACTCATAGCAGTTCATAATGCAAATATAAAATCATTTATAGAAGAATTACCTATGAAATATGAAACAATGATTGGTCAAGAAGGTATCGGAATTAGTCAAGGACAAAAACAACGAATATTAATTGCAAGAGCTATTTACAAAAATCCAGATTATCTCTTTTTCGATGAAGCTACAAATTCATTAGATGCTGAAAATGAAAAAATTATTGTTAATAATATAGAAAAATATTTTAAAGGAAAAACATTACTTGTGGTTGCACATCGTTTAAGTACAGTGATAAACGCTGACCAAATTATTGTATTAGAAAAAGCTAACATTGTTGAAAGAGGCACACATAACGAATTAATTAATTTAAAAGGAAAATATTTCAATTTAATAAAAAATCAGTTAGAGTTAGGAAATTAAAGTAAGTAAAAATGAAGACTACATTATTCGGAGAAATACCTAAAAAATTATACTACATTGGTGTTTTAATTTCATTGTTCAATATAGTATCTATTTATTTTGTTACAAGATTGTTGTTTTATTAATTTCAATAATATTCATCATGAATTATAATGCTTCTTACTTAAAATTAATCTTTTTAATTTTTTTACTATTTTTTTTGGGATGTAAAACCAAAACTAATCAAATAGTTAACCATCAACGAGAAGGAAAATGGATTACTGTCGACACACTTGATTATGTTTATATTACTAAAGGAAAATATAAAAAAGGAAAAGAAAAAGGAACTTGGAAATATTTATATAATGGGAAGGTCGTTCGTAAAGAAAGATATAAAAATGGAATATGTCATGCCTATTTTTACTACCCAAACGGAAAAATAATGAAACGTGGATATACTAAATTAGATAGTAATGATACAGTAAATCATTGGTATTATTATGGTAAATGGTATTGTTATAATAAAAATGGAATTTTGACTACTATAAAAACTTATGAAAAAGGAAAAATAATAGATAGTTTAATTGTTAGAAATGCAAGTCGTATTAAGCCTCTATAATTTATATGCCCGAGATTAAAAGACTATATTTATATAGCAACGATAAATTAATTCTTTAAATTTTTACTGAAAAATAAACTTCTTTTCAGACACTATAAATATCTTCAAAAATCTTATTGCCAAAAACAAAACTAAGAACATTTGGATCAACTTAGTGATGGTTTTACGAGTATTGCTTTTTTTAGCACTATAGTCCATCATTACAGTATACATTAGCGATCAAACTCGTGGGATGGTACAAAGTACCACAAATAATACACCATTCACGAGTTTTGTTAATGTGAAAGTGATATGAAATGATTAAAAAGAGCTGTTGAAATTTTTAGCGACAGTCTTTATCCATTATTAAATTTCAAAAATAATTTTCGTTTGTATGGATATAATTAGACATAGATTACTAAAGATTAATTCTTATTTGAGGAGTATTAGCAAGATAAAGCTTATTTTGCTTGCGGTTTTAGTCAATACATTAATTTCGTTTTCGCTTGGATTTGTGGCAGATTATTTTTTTAATGAAGAAATAACAAAGGGGTCTAAGGATTTAGGCTCTTTTTCTAACGCCTTTTATGTAGCTGTCCTAAGGGCACCGATAGTTGAAACTGTATTATTTCAGTTTGCAATTATTGAAATCATAAAAAAGAAATATAATTCTTTTAGCTGTTGTTGTATTTCTGCTTTCTTTTTTGGGTTATTTCATGACTACAATTTCTTTTATTTTTTGTTTGGCATTTTCTCTGGATTAGTGTTTGCATATGTCTATATTATCGAAAAAGATATCAAAAAAGGTATTTTATATACAACTCTAGCACATATGGCATACAACACTGTAATAATATCTTTAAAATATCTAATTTAAATACCATTTTGAATCCGTTGAATTTTATATATAATGAATGTTAATGCTAAATTTAAATTATGAAAATTGAAAAAAAATTAATTGATAAGAGTATTTTTGTAAGAATAATAATTTCGGCTATTATTTTATGGGCTTTTTTATACTTTTTTGGATTGGTTATTGGTGAAGCATTTTATAATTATTCACATTAAAGATTAGTTCATAGATCTATAGACCTATGTAGTTCACACATACCGAAATTAAAATCAATAATTAGAGCAAACCATCCGTACTCAATAGCCTTGTCACTACACACCATAACACTTGCTACAGAAATTTGAAGATTAAGCTTCATTTAGAGATTGGTTTATATTTGTGAGAATTTGGTTAAGCCGAAAAATAATTCTAATTTAGTTACAAACCCGCTGTAGTACCAGAACTTTGATAGTAATGTTACCGAAAAACCGCGAAAACCGAGAACTTAAAAAAAAAAAAAAATGGGAAAAAAAATATTTATATCATATAGTTGGGGAAACAAAGAACACCAAGATTGGATTGTAAATCTTGGAACTAGATTAATGAGCGATACGGTTGATGTTGTACTTGACAGATGGAGCTTAAAAGATGGTCACGACATATTTAGTTTTATGGAAGAAATGGTTAACTCCGAAGAAATTTTCAGAGTTTTAATTATCTCAAATTCTAAATATCAAGAAAAAGCGGATGAAAGAGAAGGAGGTGTTGGGACAGAAACACAAATTATTACACCAAAAATATACTCAAATCAGAAGCAAGATAAATTTATTCCAATTGTTTTAGAACGAGATGAAAATGGCAATCCTTGTTTGCCAATTTACTTATCAAGTAGAAAATATATTGATTTTTCAAGAGAAGAAAACTTTGAAGATAGTTATGAAGAATTACTCCGAAATATTTTAGAAACGCCTTCAATTCCTAAACCGAAATTAGGAATTAATGCGCCAGTTTACATAACTGAAAATAAAATTAATTTATCTGAAATAAATTCCAAAATAAGAACTATTGAAAATCAAATCAAACGAAATCCAAAAATAAATCCAAAATATACTGTTGATTTTATCGAAGCTTTTTTAGAAAATCTATGGGAATTTCAACCTGATGAAGTCCCAAGAGATATAAATAGTTTTGGTGAAAAATTAGTTGAAACGCTAAAAGCATATAAACCATTACGAGAAGATTTTATAAAATTTATTGAATTAATAACAAGTATAGAAGTTGAAATTGATACGGATATAATAATTGAATTTTTTGAAAATGCTCCAATTTATGAAAAACCAAGAGAAGATATAAACAGTTGGAACCCAGCAAAATTTGATGTTTTCAAAATAATTTTTCAAGAATTATTTATATATGTTATTGCAGTCAGTCTTAAAAATAGAAATTATAATTTAACTTCTGATTTACTAAATTCAAAATATTATACAAAAGACGCATATTCAAGAACACAAGAACCAAAGAAGTTTTCATTTTTATATAACTATCACCAAAATTTGGAAACATATATGAATAGTGTTTACAAAAAAATAACTGGGTTTGGTGATTATATAGTAACGAATTTATCTGAACAGGTTTCAAAAGAAAATATCATACTTGCAGACACTCTTTGTTATGTAATAAGTTATCTACATTGTGAAAATATTTATGAAACTTGGTTTCCGAATTCTCATTTATATAATCAACAAAATAAATTTACTTTTTTTGAGAAAATATCTTCAAAAAAGCATTTTGAAAAAGTAAAAGTAATTTTTGATGTTGAAGATGAAAATGAACTTAAAGAAAGATTATTAAAACTAAAAAGCAGTTCGTCAGAAAGAATTAGGTATGGGAATAGAGGATTTGAATATATTCCATTCGTGTATGAAATTATCAACCCTGAAACAATTGCAACATATAGATAATACTACTTGCTAACAACCGTTTGGCAAGATTGCGAATTTGCGATATAAATCGTGTTCAAGCAAAAGAGCTCGATTTCTTAAAAGAAGTAATTTTTAATCGAGGAGCAATATTAGCATAATTTGGATATTAATTTAGACTATAAACAACCAAACTGCCAACTGCTTCTACAAAATTATATATCAGTAACTATAAAAAAAGAGAGTTGAAGTCTCTTTTTTTGATTTAGAATATTATTTATAAAAGCCTATTTCCCCTTTAATAATTTTTCCAAATATTCTACTTTGTCTTTTTCGGCTTGTAGTAATCTTTCGTAAAGTTTTTCTTTTTCTTGATAAACATCTATCAATTTATCAAATACATTAAAAGTACAACCATAATTAAATGAAGAAGCATTATCGTGATTATTAACTGTATTTCCTATAATATTTAGAACGGCTTCTTCTGAAAAATTCTTTATTGCTTCTACGCTTACTCCCAGCGCCTTTGCTACTTCCATAAGTTTTTCATCTTCTATATTTTCGCTATTCTCCATAGCAGATATTGTCTGTTGGTTTGTTCCTAAAGCTTGTGCTAAAGCTTCTTGCTTCATGTCTCGGAGTTCTCGAATACGGCTTATTTTACGCCCTATATGATTTGGTTTTGTAAATGTAGTCATAGCTCAAAGGTAATAATTATGAATAAAAAAATAAACAATATGTAAAATACATATTTAATACCGTACGACACAGATAAAAATGATTCGGTACAATACTTAATCTTGTTTACTTGCATGTAATAAACAAAAATACAATTTAAAAATAATGTTTAATATGTAAAAGTAAAAAATATGAATTGGCTTACATAATCAAGTTTGAACAAGCAACAATAAGTAATAAACTAAAGCATCTTGAAAAAAATAAATAGTAATCTCATTAAAATAAATAACAATGGAAAGCAATACAATTAAAATTACACAAGACTTAGAAGAATTAGCTACCCAGCTTTTTACAACATTAGCCCCAAACAAACTTGAAAAGGGTTTGTATACTGCATCCTTTAGCGTTTGCGATTATAGTCACTTAATGTTTATTATCACTGACCTTATGAAGCTTTGTGTATCTGCCATTGAGGATGAATCCGAGTTCGGTTCATACTCAAAAATCAATATTGCACAAATACTGAAAATAGTAATTGAGTTACTCCCCACCGATGAAGCTGCATTTTTAGACAAGTCACGAGAAATATTTTCAAAAATGAACAGAAATGATGTCTCAGGAAATCAAAATCTCTAAGGAACAATTATTAATTTAATACACAAAATACCGTAAAAAATTATCAAATACACTAAAAGCACAACCATAAATTTGTACCATATTTGTACCTCATAACCTCAAACCCCTTTAAAATCAATAGTTCATTATTTCTGTATCGGCAAATAATTAACATAATTTTAACATATTTACTTAATTTTATGTTAAATTTAAAACCGAAAATCCTACTTTTTTCACTTAAAAACCCACTTTTTGTACCAGAATTGTACCTCAGAACACAAAAATTGAATTTTGTGCTTTCTTGGGGCAAATAACGACACTTAAATCCTCTTAAATCTACTTAAAATCATCAAATTTATAGATAAACTGACCATTTTACTTTGTTTTATTTTGTTTTATTTGGTTCAAAATAGTACCGCGCTTTATTTAAAACCTGTGAGCTGTTGTAAATACTGGTTTGCTAATTTCTTTCACAGAAATTAGCATTTTTTTAAACTACTTAAATAAACCAAGAAACATAATTATTGGAATTGAAAGCCTTATATTTACTGGAGTAATTAAAAATTTAGTCCTGGAAAATACACCAAGAATAATTTCTCTCCAAATCAAAATGTGTTATCTAAGCTTTCTTAACTACTTTTCAGTCCTATAATTCCAACTAATAAAATTGGAAAATGAGCTCGAATATTTCAGTATATAGAATATGTGGATTTTGTGGTTCCGAATTCCTTGCAAAGAAAACCACGACAAAATATTGCTCTTTAAAATGTGCAAGCAAAGATTATAAACGAAGGTTGAAAAATCAGAAAATTGAAAGCTCCAACCTTCAAACAATCAAAATAATAAATCAGCCGCTTATTGATCTTAAAGACAAAGAATTTTTAACTGTAAAACAACTTGCATTGCTTCTAGATTTTTCAGTTAAAACAGTCTATCGTTTGATTAATACCAAAAGAATAAATGCCTATAACTTTTCAGAAAGGAAAACTTTAATCAGACGGTGTGATATTGATACTTTATTTGAAAAACCACAAATTGGCTTTGAAGTAGTTTTAAGACCAACAGAACAAAGAAAACAGGCTGAAATTAAAGATTGTTATACTATCTCTGAAATACAACAGAAATTTAATATTTCAAGTGGGGCTTTATACAATCTTATAAAACGTAATAACATAAATAAATTTTCGAAGGGAAAGTTTACTTATGTTGCTAAAAAGGATATTGAAGGTTTTTTGAAGTAATTTTATTAACAGAATAAAAAAAGGAAGCTATCCTCATTTTTTCTTTAGTAAAATAATGAAATATCATGAATGTAATTTAATTAGCCTTTTAAACTATTTATCACTGCTGTTTCAAGTTCATCAATTAATTTGGATTTACTTAAAAGAAATTCGTAATCAATACTACATCTAAAATCAGCGTTCAGCATCAAAAGCTTAGCTTCTTTGGCTCTACTTGTACTTTCAATTACTTTTTTATGATCTTCATAAACTGATTCTAGAAAAAGTCCAGGAACTGGAATAAATTTTAAGTTTTTTAAAATATACTCTTCATCCATATCCTTAATATCTTTTGTACGTTCAATTAGAGCAATACAATAATGTTCTTTAAATTTAGGATCTACAGCTCTCTCTAATTGTGACATTGCAAGTTTAACTGCATCAATGTTTCCATGCTTGACCGATTTCATTTCAATAAAAAAAGACTGACCAGTCGAATTAGTAATTCTAAAATCATAAGATCCTCCTCCAGCATACACAAAATTTACAACATCTAAATTTGCTTTTTCGACAATAAACCCTAAATATGTTTTTTCAAAGACAGCTTTAAATAATTTTTCAACATCGCTGCCAATTTTTGACTTTGTATCAAAATCTCGTTTTTTTTCTCCTTCTTCACGTGCAATATCCATTAAGTGTGAAGGTATTTTATTAGGAAACAATTCTACCAGCTCTTTAAGCTGTGTTAGATTTGCGCCGTATTCTATTATGCTGATTATTTTCTTTACCTCAGAAATACTATCTACAACTTTGTTTAATTCTGCTTCAGTAACATCGGATTCTGCAAGTCTAAGTAATGAATCTTGTTTCCCACTGTTACGAATTGTAATTGCTTTTACCCTTTCTTCTTCATTAAAACTTTCCATAAAGAAGTTGGAATATGAACCATGAAATGTTGGAAAGTAAACTGGAAGTTCTTTCCAATCAGGGAATCCTTTCCCTTTAAGCCATTTAAGTAAAATCCTTAATCCATCTAATTCGTTTTGTGATAATTTAGAATTGCCATCTAATCGTACCCGGAAAATATCATCTATTTCTTTTGCAAGAGAATCCCATCTTTTAAATTTATTTAGAGGTAATAGATCAATGACCTCTTCATTTATTACATCATTTAAAAGCTTATTTCGATAATTCTCATTTTTCATTTTATTAAAAACCTCAATCAAATCATCATCAACTCCATTATCTGTATAAATTTCTGCATCTCTGTTTACAAATGTACCTTCTTCTGATTTACAAGGAATTATTTGATGTTTTGTAAGCAGGCCATTATCATTTTCCATTACATACTTTATAAAAACAGCGAGCCATTTAGTTGTATCTTGTTCATTTTTCTTAAGCAGTTTTGAAAGCTGGACTAAATTTTTAGTATCTTCTACTATTTTTACAGCTGCATCTAATCTAAATGGAACTTGTTTAAATATTGTGAAATCTATATTTTTCAGCCATTTTAAATATTCAACTCTGCCGGGTACCTTCCCTACTATTAAATCACAAACCGTATCATAAAAATCTAAATCTTTTGATTCTGATTTATTTTCTGGAATAAAAGGAAGTTTTAGTTCAGAGTATGCAATACTTTCTCCACTACAATTAACAAACTTTACCTGATCGAGTACGATTTTAAAGTCTCTTTCAATATTCTGCTGAAACCACATAGAATCATTTGAAAGTGCTTTTATCCTATCGCTCTTTAATTTAACCAAATTATATAAATTTCCAACTCCATCTTTTGACAATGTTTCAAGCAACTTTTGATACGCTTTAACTCCATTTGATAAATTATTTCTATTTTCAATGTCATTATTTGAAATGTTTATTCCATTTCTTTCTATTTCCGGTTTAAATTTTTGTGAATTTATTGAAACTGGAAAAGGAAATTTTTCTGAACCAATCATGGGAAGATATAAAAAGAGTACAGCGATATTTTCCGGATATTCCACAACAAGATTATCTTTTATTTCTACAGCAACTGTAACATCATCTTGGACAGCATACTTAACTTTTATATCTGGTTGGGCTACTGAATTTATTTTATAACCAATTTCACACAATCCAGACTGATCATTCCTACTTTTTTGATAAAAATAGCTTTCTTTTAAGCTACCGTCATTTTGAATAAACTTAACCGATTTAAGTTTTGGTAGAAAAGTAAAAACTAATGGTAAAATCTTAACAGCATATTCAATACCTGATTTTGCAACTTCTTTGGGAGTTAGATTAGATAATCCTTTAGTTAAATCATAAGTGAATTTTGTTTCAAAAGATCCGGGCAAGTGCTCAGATGATATATAATTACTTTTAAACTGGCTTTCTGAAGTTTGAATTGAATCTATCAATTTAGTTTTAGAATTATATAGATTTCTGTCTAAGTCAAATTCAAAACTGTAATATACATTTTCTCTGTATTTATCTTTGACCAGACCCTCAACTGTAATTAAAGCAGAAAGAGCATGTGTTGATATGAAACCACTCCCAAAACGCCCAATATAATCATCATCAATATCAGTGTCATCTTTATCTGAATCCGGTGTTATTAAATTTTCAACATCTACAAGTTTAAAGGGCTGGCCATTATGTCGAAATACTAAAGTATTTTCTTTATACTCTAATTCAATATCAACTTCAGAATTAAAATCACTTGCATTTTGAATTAATTCCCAAAACCATCTATACTGAAGAGATTCTATTTTACTAGGTATAGGTTCTAATTTTTCCATCAATCTTTTGGCTGGAATACTTAACTTTTTTTCAATTTCAGTTTCCTCGATTTGGTCATCAAATGATTTAAATTCTACATCTAAAACTTTATCTTCTTTCATTCTTTTATAAATTATTGCTTTTACTTATATTATAAGGAAACTACTTTTCTGGATATATTAAATAAAAAATAGAAACACATATCTAAGTTTTATTTGTATTAACTATTCTCAATACTAATTGTATATAAAATAGGATGATTGTTCATTTTGATGATTTCGAAATCCTTATCTAAACCATTGATTTCTTCAACTCTTAAATTATTATCCTTTAGTTTCCATCCATGTTCAATACCTGCATCAGGTCGAATTATAATTTTAATTTCATCATTACTAAATTCAAAATATCGGTAATGTGGAATTGAATCAGAGACTACATTTACATTACTAGCGCCTAATTCATAACTAAATGATTTTAAATAACTATCTCGTGATTCACGATCCTTAAATTCGTGGAAAAGCTTCTGAGGAGTTCTTTCGTTATAGAATTCCTGACCAAAAAAAGTAAAATTGTCAATTTCAAAATGCAACATCGTTTGAATTCTGGTAATGAATTGTAACATTAACAAACAACCAAAAGGCGTTTTTAGATAACGGTCTGAATAAGAAACATTGAATTTTTTATCCTTCATTTTTGAGCCTAAATCTATTTTGTTTCCAAGTTTATTAAGTACCTCATCAGCAAGATTTACCGAACTTAGAATTGAATCTGTGCTGATTTCTGCTTCGAAAACAGCACCTGTATTTAGTAATTTGTCGGTTTCAAATGACTGCAAAGTTGGAATTGCTAAACTGTTAACCTTATAAAGCTCTGCATTACCAGATTCACCCCAGTTGTTATCTAAATCAAGGTTAACAGTATCGTTTACAATATATTCTTGATTGGTGCCGTCTTGAAGTTGAACAAAAGAAATAGTTGTCAATGCTTCGTTGGGAACACTTTTTTGAATCCATAATTTGGCCCAAGCAGACAATTGAATTAATGTCATTACATCTTGGTTATTTGTAATGATTGGAGCTGCTTTTAGTACAATATTTACTATTGCTTTACTTTTTAAATTCTCTAAAAACAACATATTATCTAAATCCCAACTTTGCACATTCGGATTTACAAACAACCATGCTTCTTTGATTTTAGATGCGTAATTTAACTTCGTTAGTTCTTGTTTGATGCTACCAAGCATTCTCTTTGCGGAAGGATAACTACTTATTATATCATCCGGAGTTGTAAAATCAGTTATGTTATTTAACCACTCTAAAGCTATATTTCTATCTAAAAGATTTATATGCCATTGTGTTTTTCTGTCGATTAAACATTTGGTACATGCGGTTTGGCAATTACATTCTAACTTATTTTTAGAGTGTTTGAATATTTCATCTGCATATAAAAAGAATTGATTGGCATATCCGGCACCTCCTTTGGTAGTATCAAAAATGAAAATTGTTGAGTAAGTATCATATCGCTTAATTCCAAAATCAAGTTCACCATGCTCAATCGCCAAATAACTTGCCAGTTCTTTCACGAAAATTGAACCTAGTGAATACAATAATATTTCATTTCTTGAGTAGGCATTATTTTCTCTAATTCTAATTTCACTAAAATCAGTTTTAAATCGTCCCCCTAAAATTACATTCGGTCTTATGGCAGTGGCCGAATAGTTTCCTGAACAAGCAGAGCCTCCATAATCATCTTTTCCTCCTCTTAATCTTCTATGGTCATTTAGCTGCTCTAATGATAAACCGGTTTTACCACAATGTAAACAAACGTGAAAACCGTTGCCATTACCAATATTATAGTACAAAATTTCTCCATTCTCTTCACTTTCCCTTATATCATAAATGTTATTACTATTATTTTCCCAAGGCTTAACATTAATTAATAATGGATCGACATACTGAATTCTTGATGATTCGGATATTTTTCGGTTTGGTGTCTGATAAATATCTACAGCAAAACCAGCCGGTTGAATCATTTCTGTAAAAATTCCTCTATTACCATCATTATCAGAAACTAATCCTCTAAAATTGTGGTTATGACAATGCGGACATTCCGTTTCTATAGTTTGACCTTCAGAAACTTCAACAATTCTTTGGTAACCACAAGAATTACATAATTGGATTATTTCTTTAGATGATTGATTTCCTCTGTTATCGTCTAAAATAATACCTAAAGAATGATAATTCATTCCATCAATAACAATATTATTACCCGGTGCAAATTCCGTTAATGCTCTTGTAATAAAATAAGAAGGATTTTCTTTTTTCCCACTATTCCGATTATTTAGACTGTCGATGTTAGTTGTATCAAATTCAACAATGCCAGTTGGTAAACCAGCTGTTGGTAAAAATCCTTCTTGGGCTAAAAAGGTAAGTGCATTTTTCTTTAAAAACTGAATGTATTGAATATTCACGGCTTTATAAGCTGGAGAAGTATTTCCGAATTCTTCTTCCATCTCTTTTAATTTACTTTCGAAACCTTCTTTTTTACTTTTAGACTTTTTTAGTAGTTGGTTAAAATTTGAAAAAACTTTATTCAAAATGTAGGTGAAATTTTTATCCTCATAACCAGTATTTCTTACTAAATCTGCTACTTGATTTGAATATTGTTTCACTTCATTTCCCATCAACCAAGTGATGAATTTTACCGCTATTGGCTCTAATTCATTAAAGAAAAAATCATTAATTTCGGCAGTAACCCTTATACCTCTAACCGCATCAGTTTGAACAAACTTTCCTAAAAAGAAAGCATTTATATGACGCTCAATAACCTGAACACTATTGAAAGAGATAAATGGAGGAGCTATTTTATGTGTTAATGCCCAAGTAGGCATATTAAAAGCATTTAATCCAACCGGGTTTGGAGCACAAACCGTAAAGGCAATTGACTTGCTTTCTTTTCTACGACCAGCTCGACCAGCTCTTTGTAAATAATTTGCCGGACCAGGTGGCACATTGTTCATTACAACTGTTGAGATACCACCAATATCTACACCCATTTCCATAGTTGTAGAACAGTTGAGGATATTTATCTCAGCTTTTTCAAATTTATCTTCTAATTGTTTTAACCTTTTTTCATTCTGTTGGGCAGAATGCTCTCCGGATAAATATACCGGTCTATTTAGAATTATTTTTTCGTGAATATCATTCCATAATCCATTTTGCTTCCATTCGGCTGAATTATTAGTAATCCAATCTTTTGTTGCTGAAAGATTCAATTCATTTTGCTCATTTCTGTTAAATGGAAATTGGAATTTTGGGAATGTGAATGGTTGCGATTGTTTTATCTCAAAATGTCTGATATTGTCTTCTGTAAAAGAGCCTGTAATCCAAGGAGAATATCCTTTGAATTGTGCGTCAATTAGACGCTTTTTTACCGGACATAACCAAAGTTTTTCAGATAATTGAAATTTTGTTCTTTCTTCGATATTAAGCTTAAACCCATTACCATCAGCATCTAGAACTCTACTTCTTATTGTTCTCCAAATTTCAGTTAATAATTGGTTTATATCATCTTCAATTTCGTTATTAATTTCAGCTCTGTTTAAAAACCCTAAACCAGCACATAATAATAGTGCCATTCTATTTGGTCTTAATTCATTTCTACTAAATGTAGGCCATTTTTTTACATTCGGCAAGTTTGAATCCGGCTCATGGATATGCACGCTTCTCAAAAAAGAAGTTGAATAAGGATATATTACTGTGTCAACAAAGAAGTTAAATTGGTATCTGATAACATAATCTAATCCTATTTTTAAAATACTTTTCCAATCCTCTAAAGTTAAATTGTATTGAGTTGCAATTGCAGGTAATTGAACATTATCCAAATCAGGATAGACCAAACTAACCATTCCTAAATTTTCTAATGAGCGCTCTCTGGGAATTCTTCTTGCGAAATTGTCAAATAATAAAGCTCTTGAATATCTTTCAAGATTGCTCATATTATCTTCCCTGGGATTGTTATTCTTGAAAAGTGTTTTTAAATCAGATTTAGGATTTAAATAATCATATAAATGTTTCCAAGTCAATCTTACTTTTTCGTTGTTTCTTTGAGCATTGGCTTTTATACTATTAATACTTTCTTCAATAGCTTTTCTTAATACCGGAATCTTTTGAAGTTCTAATTGTTGTTCAAGTTCTTTTAATTCATCAGAATTAAAGGTTTCATCAGAGGAAATATTTAATTGTTCTTGCCATAGCTTATGAAACACCTGAGAGCGAATCCAATTGTTCTCGTTATCAATATTAATTAATGCTGATATTTTTGCAGTTCCTTGACGGCTATCTGTAAATGAAATGTACTTATGTCCTTCCCAAAGCATTTCAGAATGAATTTCATCAGCACCTGGCGTGTTTTCTAAAAAAACATCTGATAAAATTCTGTTCATAAATGAGGATGATATTCTAAAATATAATGGATTATCCAGATTATTAGAACAATAAGGACAAACACATTCACCATCTCGATCAGCTTCAATAAAAATGTCTTGATTACGATTTATTCTACCGCTGTTATCTATTCCAAATTCTAATGTATGTGGTGCATGTCTTTTATTGGTATTTCTTTTTGTAAAGAAAAATGATTCTGTAATTGGATTTACATTTTCACTCTCATCATTATCAATATCATCAACAATAAAATTGTCTTGATTGATTGATGTGGAAAGTGTTAGAATTTCATTACCGTTTCTTTCAAGTCGTTTTTCTGCCTTTAATAATTCATTACCACACGAACGACAAGCGACTAGTTCAAACATTGGAAAATTACAATGTGAACAGTTTTTTTCGGCATAAGTAGTCATAGTACCCAACAGACTTTTTGAATCAAAACTTTTATGTTTTTCACAATTTGGATTTGAACAAACATAAACACCGCCAATTCCGCGGGAGAAAAGATGGGCTCTCAGTGGTAGAATTGAAACTTCACCATTTTTATTTTCAACAATAGAGTCAACAATTTCTAATTTCTCATCTAATGAACTTTTCTTTGTAATTAAACTTTCTGTTATTTGAGTTAAAGTAATAGCATTTGAGTTGTATACTTTTTTTCTTAATACTTCAATTTCATTTTTATTAGCTATTTGAAAATTATCCGGTAGTTCTTTGAATTCTCTCTTACCTGTAATTACCTCTATTTGATGGCTTTCTATTCCACAAAGATTCGCCATAAAATCTTTTAAGCTTTTCTCACTTTCTTCACCACTACCTACTGTTGCGGATGTAATTGCAAAGCGTAAATCTTTAATATCAACTTCAAAGGCATCGACAACTCTTCTGATCAGTAAAGCCATTTCTGAAGCTGCTGAACCTACTAATGTGTGTGCCTCGTCTAACAAAATCCAACGCAATTTACCTTTAGAATTTTCCAGTAGTGGTACATCTTTATCACGAACTAGAATATACTCCAACATTGAAGGATTTGTAAAAAGCACTTGAGGTGGAGTTTCACGAATCTGTTTTCTTGATATTAGTTCTGGTAAATATTTATTTCTATTAATAGCAGTTGAATCTTCCTCTGTATTTCCATTATAAACAGCATAGGTCAACCCATCAAGCGCTTTTACCCATGCATCCATTCTCTTTTTCTGACTGCCAATTAACGCATTTAAAGGATATAAGAATATAGCTCTTACTCCAATATCATCTTGACAGTTTTCGTATAAATCTTGTAGAACTGGTAACATAAAACATTCTGTTTTACCAGAACCTGTACCAGTAGTAACTGCTATTGATTTATTTTCTTTTAGAAGAGTGTTCCAACTCGTAATTTGATGCTTGTAAGGATTTCTATTTTTAGGAAATTCATATTCTCCCTTTATCTTATCTAGTTTATTAATAAAACTACTATCAAACAAATTCGTTAAATCGCCAAATGACTCCTTCGCTGGTGTCCATGGGAATGTATTTTGGAAAACCGGTTCGGCTAACAATTTTTCTTCTTCAAATAAATCTGATAAATAGTCTTGAAATTGAGCATCACCAGTTGCCCAAAGTGATAAAATAGATTCTTTTAATCTATCTTGAATCTCACTATATATCTTTTTGAATTTTATTTCTTGGCTCATACTACTTTTAGTTTAAATAATAAATTAATGATTCTTCATACCATTTTTTATCAAGGTCTTCTACATACTTGATTCTCCTTCTAAAATTGTCCCCATTTACATGCCATAAACCTGTATTTTTACCTGATATGGATGATGCTACTGTGAGTGGTGCAATCACTAAAATATTAACTTGATCGTTCCATTGTTTTTGTGGTATTGGCTTAACATAATTATTTCTGTCCTTTTGAATATCATAAAAAGGTAACTGGCTTAAAACTCTTTCACCTAAACGTTCTCTAACGTTATTGAGTTCTGCATTAAAAACAAAATTTTCAATCTTACTTTTTTGAAGTAAACACAAACTTAATTTGTTCCATTTAAAATTCAGCATAACAGCTAGTGCTTCGAATATTTGAGGGTTAATTTGACAATTACTTAACCAATCTGATAGTTCAACCCAATGAAAAGAAAAACCTAAGTCATTTTCTAATTCGATAAAATCGTTTCCCGAAAACTTATATTCTCCTGCATCAAATTTTACCGATAAAAAAGCAAATGCTTTAGCTGCTAATTGAGATGATGTAGTAATTGCTTTTATAATATCAAATGTTGCAAAAGGCAAATCATTTTCTTTGCACAAATAATAATAAACCCAAAACTTATTCCATACATCACTAGTAAAATCCTCGGCTAAAAGTTGCTGAGAATAATTAGTAATTCTATTATTTCTATCCTCAATAGTAGTTAATTCATTTTCCGGATTCACAGAAATAAACTCAGGTTTAATCTTGAATTTTGAATTTTTATCAGAGAAGAGAATAAATTTATTGGCGTTAGTTGCATTAATTGAGTAAAAATCTAAATCTCTTTTTATTTCAATTTTATCTATATATTCTAAATCACAATCTAATGGCAAAGCATATACACTATTCAAAATATCAATACTTTCGATTTCATCAAATTTTATAATATTCTTATCATTTACTTCCCATTTAATTGTCTCAGAAAATTGCTTTATACTATAACTTTTAATTTTCCGATTCCTATTATTGGGTAATAGTTCAAAAATTTCCATTTTTAAAAAGTTATCCGCATCGATAATATTATAAAGCTGAAAAAGTGATTTAAACGTATCATAAAACTCAAACAACGGTATTACTTTCCTTTCTATCTTTTTTGATATGACAATTTCAGGATTCTTATTATTAAAAATCCTTACTTCATATTCTTTCCCATGAGAATTTGCAATTAATCGCCAACCTTTTATTTTATCTAAAAATATTTTATCCGCATTTATTACATTTTCATCCTGGTCAACTAATATAACTCCTTGGAAAGGCGAAATTACTTCGGCAAGTATTCCAAAACTTTGATTATTTACTCTAATTCTAGTTTTGATTGAAGATGGAAATTTCGAAGGATTTGTTGTTTTAAAAGTTACTTTATTTTGATTTATACTAACATTATAATGGTCTGACTTGTATACTTCTAAAACAAAAGAATTGCTATTTACTACAATTTCTGGGTTATTGTAATCTGAACTTGTTGACAAACACAAACCGCCAATATTAAAAACTCTTTCAAACTCATCAATACCATCATGTGAAATTTTGATATCCAAGGCTCCTAGTTCTGGAGTAATGTGTTTTGAATACCAAATGCTTTTATTTACTTGTTTCCATTCTATAGTTGGATTATTAATCCTCTGCCCGATATTATCATAAACTAGTACTTTCAAGTTGTTTTTTACAATATTTAAATTGCTTCTAATTAGCCACTTTGGCTTTTCACAAACTATGCTCCAATCAAATATATTCTCAATGTTTGTTTTAAACATAATCGTACTACTATTCGGTTTCTTCAACTTGATTTCCTCTTGAAATTTTATTATTGAGAAAGGTTTGTTATTTATCTCAATTTCCGTTTTCTCTTCAAATTTCCCATCGATTGAAAAAGTATCATTTGATAGTATATAACCATAGTTATTATTTGTGTGTCTTGATTTTTCTAAAACAAAATTTTCGTTATTACTTGGTGCCCATAATGTTGGAAAATCTAAGTTTAGTTTAGAATAAAGTAAATGATTAGCATAATAAATTTTGTCATTACCATCAATTATATAAATTTCTGTATCAAAATCTTGTTTACAACTCACAAAATCTTTGAACTGCACCACTTTGTATGTGTCATTATTTCTTTTTATGAGTTTGGCAATTAAATCTAAACCAACAAATAATTTATACTCATTTTGATAATCAACAATTTGATCATCTAAAATATAATTCAGTTCTTCAAATCCTATTTTTGATGTAATGGTGGTATTGAGAAAGAAGGTGTTATCATTAGAATTAAAATTCCATTTGAATTTAATAGCATTATTCTTTTTTCTGACCTTATCCCTTTCAATAATTAACTCTTCGGTAATTTGTTTTAAATCTGCATTTTCTTTAAAACTTAACAACTCATTTTCATCATTATCCAATACAGCGCGAACAATTTCTAAGCAACTACTATAAATAATTTCATTTTGACTGGATTTCGGAAGTAGACCAGTTAATTCTGTATTAGTAGAAAAATCTTCAATAGAACTGGGATTTAAGTGAATAATTTTCAAAAGAAAATCTCTATACTTCCCTCGATTATTTTTTATGTGTTTTAATGGAAGACCGCCTTGTAATAATAAGGTTTTAAGATAATGTGTGTTTTGAATTTTAATCCATTTATAATTTAAAAGATTTCCACCTTTTTTAGCAGATTCATAAAAATCATTGGAATCAAAACATAATTTTTTTGATTCCAACGAATTATAAATTTTATCGTAAGACGGATACCCACCGTCAAAAGTTCTTCTCCACCATTCTGCATAGTAGATTGCACAATCTTTAGGATTGAGCTGAGAAAGTCGTTGAACAATTTTAAAACTTTCCTTTAATTGACTGAGCTCTAAATCAGATATAGTGTATTTCCACACTGGTTGACCAGTATGAAACTCAAGATTTCGGGTTTTTAAGATTTTGTAAAATTCACTCATAAGATTAATTTTTGTCAAAATTAGACCCTATATGTGCATTGCATCTGCACTAATAATTATTTTTCATTTTGTTAACTCTATCTAGAAGTTTTTCAACAAAAAATAATGGCTCCAATACTTTTATTTTTTCTCCATGGGACAAGATCAACATTTCCAATTCATAATTGGGTATTACTTTCAATTGTAAATAATTTTTACCATCTACCTCTTTTATCACTTGTGAACCGTGAATGGGTTTAGTTTTCAAATAAGGTAATAGAGATTCACTGACTTCAAGTATAATGGTTTCGACTATATCTTTAGGAACTGTAACTCCAAGGACATCATCAAAATATTCATTAAAATCAATGTCAGAATTAATGTATTGTTGGTTTACGGATTCTATACTTTCAATTCTATCTAAAGCTAAATTTGTAATAGATTCATAATCATTTGATTTTCCGAATAGAAACCAACGCATGTTGAACTGTTTCAGGTAATAAGGATTAATTATAATTATCGTAGAATTTTCTATTTTAAAGCTCTTATAATTTATATTTAATACTTTTTTATAAAGAATAGCATTGTAAAGTTCAGGAATGAATTCTAATCCTTTTAAGAATTCGTTTTCTTCAAAACTAATTATAACGTCACTCTTTTGCTTTAAACTAAAGGACGATTCTAATCTTGTGTTCAGCTCATTAATCCACTTATACTGTGGCAATCCCTTGAACCTTTCCAATGTTAATAAAGCTTCTCTAAGTTGGTTTGCTTCAGTTTCATTTAACGGTTGATTTGAAATAGAAAATTTTGGGTTTTCATATTTATAAAAAACTCTTCTACCGTCTTTAACTTTCTTTAATTCTATGTTCCAACCTTGCTCACTCTCCATAAATCTAATGTCATCATAGATCTGTCTTTTTTTTATTCCTTCATCTTTACCTGAGTACTCATAAATTGCCCTATTACATTCTTCCACAAGGTCATCAATAGCATAATTTCTCCCAGTATTACGGAAGCACTTATCTAAAGTTTGGTACCTAATTATAGCGTGCTTATTTGTAGACATTTTATTTTCACGATTTATCATTACCTCACAATGATACGAAAAGCAATCTAAAGCAACTGAAGTAAAAACTCAACCTACAAACCACTTTATGACATTTACACATCAATTTCATCATCAAATAAAAGTAGAAACTCTATTAATCTTCATTTCAAGTTTTTATACAACTTTTTATAACTTCCCTTGACAAATATTATCTTTTAATTTATTTTTCATTTATGGAAAACCGTATTTTAAGTATTTAACAGACAATTTCAAATATATCGATTAAAAAGACATCAACAAGTAAGTATTTATACCTAATTTATCTAAACCATTGTCATGACAATACATACTTTTACATAAGATTTAAACAACAAATTATCATGAAACCATTTACTTTTGACCAGATACCAATAATGATGAAAACACTATATGATAAATTAGAGCATTTGGAAAAAATGATTGAACGAATCTCCCCTACCGGAGAAAATCAAGATGAACTACTCAACATTCAAGAAACATCAAAACTTTTAAACCTATCAGTATCGACAATCTATAGTAAAGCATGCAAAAGGGAAATTCCATTTAATAAACGAGGCAAACACATTTATTTTTACAAACATGAGTTAATGAAATGGATTAAATCAGGTCGAGTAAAAACTTATTTAGAAATCCAAAATGGTATTTAAAAAAAAGTTCAGTAATCTAGGTTACTTTAGATTTCTGAACTTTCCTCTTTTTAACCTTCATTTCTGAATATTCTAATTATGTATGACTTAGCATTTTTATGTTCTTGATATGAGTACATCTCAGATATAGGCAATATTTAAACACATTCAGTATATGACAAAATATATTATATTTGTGAAGTGAGTACAAGAGTAGAAAATATAAATAAAGAAATTATAGAATGGGCTATTATTAGAAATGGTAATACCCTAAATGACTTTTATTCTCAAAACGCAAATGTAGAATGTTGGATTAAAGGCGAAAAATTCCCAACTGTAAAACAGCTTGAAGATTTTACACACAAAGTTCATGTTCCGTTTGGATATATGTTTCTTCCAAAACCACCAGAAGAAAGCATTCCTTTACCATTTTTTAGAAGTGCTAACAATCAAGCAACAAATAAAGTTAGTCTAAATGTTTTCCATGCCATACAAATTATTCAGGATAGGCAAAATTGGCTTACTGAATATTTAGAAGAACTTGAATTTGCTAATTTAAATTTCGTAGGCAAATACAAAGTCACAGACGATTACAATTCTATTGTAAATGATATTAGAAGTACTTTAAATTTAGAGTCTGATTGGGCTACAAAACATAGTACTTGGGAAGAAGCATTGGATTTCCTTACTCACAAAATTGAAGAAGCTGGTATTATAGTAACATTTAATGGAATAGTTGGCACAAACACTAAAAGACCAATTAATGTAGATGAATGTCGTGGCTTTGTATTAGTTGACAAAAAAGCTCCTTTTTTATTTATAAATGCTGCTGATGCTAAAGCCGCACAAATGTTCACTTTAATTCACGAACTTGCCCACATATGGCTTGGAGAAAGTGCTGGTTTCGATAATCAAAACCTTATTCCAGCTAACGATCCAATAGAAAAACTTTGTGATCAAGTTGCTGCAGAATTTTTAGTGCCTGAAACTTATCTGTTAGAAAAATGGAAGACTACTCACGATTACAAATATTTGAGTCGAATTTTTAAGGTAAGCCAAATTGTTATTGCACGAAGAGCACTAGATTTGAACTTGATTAGTAAGAATGATTTTATTAGCTTTTACACTCAATATATTCAAGAAGTAAAAGACAAAAAAGATAATCAAAAAGATGGTGGTAATTTTTATTTTACTGCAAGAAAAAGAGTGAGCATAAGATTTGCCTCATTCGTAAATAAAGCAGTAAATGATAATAAATTACTTTATCGAGAAGCTTATAAATTAACGAATTTAAAAGGTGATACATATCATAAGTTTGTCACTGAATATTTATTCCGATGAAATATTTATTAGATAGTAACATTTTTATTCAAGCTCATCGAATGCATTATCCATTTGATGTTGTTCCTGGATTTTGGAATAAATTAGTTGATTTATCTAATAGAGGTATTATTGTTAGCATAGATAAAGTTAAAAAAGAGCTTTGTGATATCTCCACACCAGACACTTTATCTAATTGGTGTATGGATGATTTTAATGGGGATTTTTTCATTGACACATCATCTTGCATAGATAAATATAGCGAAATTGCATTATGGGTACATTCTCATCCAAATTATATTCAAAATGCCAAAGATGAATTTTTAATCACTGATTTGGCAGACCCTTGGCTTATCGCCTACGCTATGAAAAATAATTGTACTATCGTAACTCATGAGATAAGTTCGAATTCAATAAAAAGAGTTAAAATTCCTGAACCTTGTAATCATTTTGGAGTTCCATATACAACTCTAATACAAATGTTTAGAAATTTAGGCGAATCATTCTAATAAACTACCGCCGCCTATAACAACGGTTTATCACAATAGTCTTTTTATTTTTCATTTGTACCTCAATAAAAACAAACTTTGTAAAATAAAGAAGAGAATTGACTAACATTTTCAATTAATTATATCATGTAGTTACGCAGAATATTCTTTTTATGTAGTAATCAAACATTAAAAATTTCTATTATTTTTGCATTAAACAACTCCCATGAGTTATGTTATCTTAATAAGGATACTTTGTTTTATTTTGTGATATTTCGCCCAGATTTGTACCATTTTTGTACCATATAATCTGGAAACATCAGTAAATACTGGACGCTAATTTCTGTATCGGTAAATAGGATTCACTAAAACTATATTTTTATTTTAATAGCCCATTTTACATTTGAAGCATTACTCTTTTTTTAAACAAAATGTAATGCTAGAGTCAACATTCCCTTGGGGAAAATCTTTACGATAAAATACTCTTTTGCAGGTGTAGCAATCGTTGTCAATACTCGTAATAGTCACAATACCTCTATCACCCACCAGTATAGGAAGGTCTCCACTATTTTTTTTACAAATCACTTCATATTCACACGCACTTATCCACTTTAAATCCCAAACTATCTCAAGTACTCCATTGTTGTAATTTTCTTGCACATTGTCTTTTCTAATAAAATACCTATAAGGAAAATTCGCATCATAAACAGTTACATTTTTAAATTTGCTGCAATCCAATGTTTGCGAATATCCCAGTGACCCTGATAATACTAATAAAATAAGTACTATTTTTTTTTCATAATTATTTTAGTTTTTTATTGATGTTGTGAAATAAATCATCGTTTTTAAATTTATTTACCTGTATTGCTATATCGTATAGCTCTATCCAGCACTTCATCTTTTCCTTCCTGAATACCTTTTATTGTTTGTTTTACTTCAATATTTGGAACAATACCTATTCTTTGCGTTTCTTTTTTATTTGGATAGAAAACCCCATAACATGTAAATGAGGTTGGAAATCCTTTGATAACTTCAAATTTGGCATTTGCACCATCAGCTCCTGCAGTTTGGCTGCCAATTATTGTTGCATTTGGAGCCACTTGTAAACCCATTGCTGTATATTCACCGTGACTAAATGTTTTTTCATTTACTAAAATCACCACTTTTCCTTTGTAATAATCAGCATTAGTTTTTCCACATTTTTCAATTCCTACTCTCCAAATAAACCGGCCAGGGTAACTTAAATCAGGATCTATATATTTGACGAACTCTTTTGGGGAAGGATTTAGGTATTCAGCGATGGCAAAATTAGTATCATTGCCATGATTTCTGATGTCAAAAATTATTGATTTTGTATTTTTAAATTGCTCCATAACTATTGGAACATCATTGATTTCCAACGCCTCTAGATTAACATACCCTATATTGTCAGATAAAAGCTTCCATTTTTCTTTCTCTGGAAATTGAATTTTTAAATCTCTATATGAATACCTTTTTATTGTTTTAATGGATGTGTTTCCATCTCTAATAAATTCAATTTCAGAAGTATTTGATTTGCCCATAAGGATAACCCAATAAAATCTATCAAGAACGGCACTAGGATTAGAGCCTTCAACATATTTTTTATTTTCCTTTATAATCTGGGCTATAGTTTTTCCATCAATTTTTGTGATTACATCCCCAATTTTGAAATCATCGATTTTTGCTAATGAATCATTTTGAAATCCAGTCACAACAACCTCTTCATCAATGATCTTAATCGTTACTGCCATCCATTTATCGCCAAAATAGTCAAACAATTTAAAAGAAGACAAAGAAGCATGGGTGTCATTTAATTTTGTCACTAGTTCTTTCATTGCCAAAACGAAATCTATTTCAGAATCAGGGGTACTGAATTTAGGCAACATCTCATTTAAAGCTGCATCCCAGTTTTGATCCATTTGGTATTTATAGGGAAAAAAGTATTCTACATAATTCCAATACCTAAAAAGTGCCAAAAGGCGTAAATTTCTATCAGCCCATTTAAAATCTGAATATTTAATTTCTTTTTTAAAGTCTAAAAGAGGTTCACCATATTGAACATAATATGGTTTCCCTTGATATTTATTCTCTTCAATAAATTTGAGTTTATTCCTTAAGGTTTTAGAAAATAACTTAGAATTGTCAATCCATTTAAAATCAATATTTTTTGTAAAATAGTCAACTTTTGAATTGGGCTTACCAGCTTTGTATCCTTTAACTTCTCCTAATGAAGTAATCCAATTTTCCATTACCAATGAAAATTCCGTTGCAGTTTGTACTTCGTCAACTTTTGGTAAAATCTGAAACAATTGTTCGTCCCAATTTTTACTTCCATCAGCAACATTTGGATGATAATATTTTAAGTAGCCCCAAACTTTGCAAGTGGTGGCAAGTTTTTGGGTCTCAGATAATTTTTCCTGACCAAATGCAAACTGAACTATTATAATAAAAACAGAATAAACTTTTCTCATATTGAATAAAAATATAAATGCTTAATGAATGACTTTAAACTCTTGATGTTAATTTCTCAATGTTCAGCCTCAGTAAATGAACGTTTTGAAAACTTGGCTTTCATAAAATGAAGGATAAGATCATTACTTACTAATACTTCGATGGCTCTGCCCTAGAAAATTTATAAAAAAAGTACAAAAGAGTAATCTCATTTATTGATAATTACTCTTTTAGTAGCAATCTAATGATTAATTACAAGTCCACTGAGAAGCGCCGTATATTATTAGAAAAGCTGATCTGCCACCATCACATTGTACCGTGGAAGACGCTCCATAACCTCCAGTAATACTTGCTTTTTCTTTGTCTGAAATCTTAACTACTTTCAAATTTTTTAAACTTAATTTTTTAAAATTTTAAGTTTTTTCGCTAATTTAAATGTGGCAAATGTCTTTAATTTTTAATGGTTCTTGTAATAATATACTATCCTTAACATATAAAATATTATCCTAAAACTAATTTCTATTCATTTACACGACTAAATACATGATAACCAAATTGATTTCTCTAAATATTGATTATCCCAGCCAACTTTTTAGAAATCAAAAGCGATATTGAAAAAAAAGGTTAAAATCTAAAGTTATTAGATTTTAACCCTTTTAGTTTTCAAAAACGCATATATGTATCTCTAATGTATTGTAATCATACTATATTTAGATTTTATATGTCACAGCTAATTATTATCATTGTTTTCTTCTAAGTTACTATGATTGTCACCGCCAATGCTATAATGATTATTTTCTTCATCTTCATTACCTGTACTTTCAAATTCATCGTCCAAATCAGATCCTGGAATATCTAAATCCCCACCGGACATATCTTCATCGAAATCTTTTTCGTTTAGTTTACTAACATTGTTAATTTCAACGGGCGCCTTTTTTTTGGAAATATCTTCGGGATCTATTTCGCTTTCTTTATGGAACTTTCTATAAATATCTTCTTCCGGAGGATACAAAAGTGAATCTGGTAATTTGTTTTTATCTTCCTTATTTGGATTTAAGCCATTTGAACCTGATGTATTATCTTTCGCTTTCATTTCAATTTCATTTAACTGACTTACAATATACTAAGTTACATATTTTAAACAAAACACCTGCTCTATCCTTGCAAAAAGTTCTATAGTTAGCCTCCATAAACCTATATCGTTATCTAAATCTTTAATCAAAGCATTGTTTCTCGTCATTCTATTAATACATTAATATTTTGAGCCATGTTAAAAATAAGTTTTATCTGTATTTTGAATAAAAATGACATTACAAATTCTAATCTTAAAACATAAATAGCTAACTTTAAAGTACTTTTTTTAGTTGCAATAAGAAATAAATAGCGTCTTTTGTATGAAATCGCCATGATTCCTAAATCTTAAATTGGAATGAAAAATGGCGATACCATATTCCATTAAAAAACAAATATCATATTCGTATGAAAGAATCCGATTTAATCAAAATTGAAGCCATTCAAATAGCGGAAGCTTTTAATATTAAAAAAATCCGAGCTGAATTTGGGGTTGAAGCTTATTCCAGTTCTCCTTCGGAAATTTTTTATACTTTGGGAAATAAAAAAAGATACCTCTATATATTTGATTATGGAGTAGTTGTATTTGCTAATTATGCTGAAACAAAGAAAAAAGAATTACTCCTTTTTCTCCAAAATTATGCCTCTACTGCTGTCCATTTTGATTTATCTGAAGAATATAGAATAGAAGTTGATAAAAGCTTGTCAAAAGTAGTCATCAAAAACGACTATGTTTTAGTTCCCTATATTGATCCTTCCGTCTTAAGAATTGTAATGCTTAATATTGGTCAGTCTGTTGCTCTGGATTACTATGAAATTCTTACCGATGAACTCATCAGCTCTTCAAGAGAATATATACTAGAATTGGAAAAACGTGGGAAATTGAGTATTTCTAAAATCGATTTACTCAAGTATATCGGGAAAGTATTGAATATTAAAAACAGTATTGTTGATAATCTTTACATACTTGATGACCCCAATTTAGTATGGGACAATGAAGATCTTAATTTACTAAACCTCCATCTAAAAACTAATTTTGACATTAACCCCCGTTTCAAAGATCTTGATTATCGACTTGCTATTGTCGAAGATAACCTTAGGCTTTTTACAGATGTTCTGAATGTACGAGAAAGCTCCCGATTAGAATGGATTGTGATTATATTAATCTTTATGGAAATAATGATAGCATTGCTCTTTCACTAATCTTTTAAACTCTAATTCCACAAGTAAGATTTTACCATTTCCCTTTTTATGATAATTTCTAATAACCATCTGGATTACTGCTAGCTCGCGTGAGGGGTAGAAGCTAGTTACCTTGTAACTCGAATGACCCAACCGCATTAGAGAAAGAGGCCGTATAAACTCCCCTAAAGATTGGCCTCTTTCTCTAATGTGGTCACGCCCGAATAATGTTCATAATACCCAAATTGGATTAAATACCTCACTAACTCATCTGTGAAGCCACAATTAAAACAATTGCCAATAAGGCTAAAAAGAGTCCAGTTAAATTTAGTTTGGTTACTTTTTCTTTAAAAATAAAGATTCCCACAAGGCTGCCAATCACAATGACCCCCATATTCATTCCTGCAAATACAGTTGATGGATTTTGTGAAAAAGCTTGATGTGCTTTGAGATAGAAAAATATATTACCAAAATTAAAAATCCCCACCAAGCCCCCAAAAAGAAAACTCTTGGGGCTTAGTTCTTCTTTTCTAAGAAATATTTTATAGCCTACAACCATTCCCGCTACAACCAATGCAATAGCAAAAACCACAAACAAAGATGTTGTAAAAGGAAGAGTTGAGTACAAAGCGATTTGCTTAAACAAGATATCAATTACTCCAAAGCCCAATAATACTAAGGCTGGATAAATCCATTTGTTTTCTTGGTTTGAAGTAGGTTTTGCCAGAATGAGTAGTAATGCTGGAAATCCAACTAAAAGTGCTGAAATTTTAAAAGCATTAAAATGTTCTCCAAAAAGGAACCAAGCTGCCAAAATGGGAATAAAAAGGGATAATCGTTGTGCAGCATCGGTTTTTACGATCCCCATAAATTTGATGGATGAAGCCAGAAAAAGAAATACGGATGGTAAGAAAATACCAAGAGCTGCATATATACCCCAAGGCGATGTGGTTTCTAGGGCATTTAAATCTGGACTAAAAATCAAATAACAAAGAACTAAGGCTGCAACATAATTGACAGCAACAATTTGAATTGTGTTTAACGAATAAACTCGAGTAAATTTAAAAATTACCCCTACAGTTACACTGCAAATAATACTCAGAATCAAGAAAAGCATAGTTCTATATTTATCTCGCAAAAATACAGTTTATAAGCTTCTCTTTATGGACAATCTCTACAGTAAACACTTTTTTTGATTGCAACATATAAGACAGAATTAATTAAAACCAACTAAACGGCATCCAAAACAAAACAACCATAAACAACTGATAATCAATATTTTTTTGTTAAATTTAATCCTTTTTTTAACTAAATATATTTATAAATATGAAAAAATGTATTTCAATTGTATTGCTGATTGTGACATGCATCGCATACTCTCAAAAAAAAACAAATGGTACTATTTATGTAGAGCATCCTGCTATAACTACTGTAGAAGCCATGACCCAAGCCTTTGTTAGTGGAGACGCAAACAAAGTAGCCAGCTACTTAGCTGATGATTTTAAATATTATAGCGGTACAACAACAAATAAGGACGATAAAGGATTAGATAAAGCGGCATTCTTAAAGACAGTTCAAACTTGGAAAGAAAACATAGACTACCCTAGTATTAAACGATCAAAAGGTGCTTATCCTGATGCATTAGAATATAAAGATGAAAATCAAAAAGATGTTGTTTGGGTACAAACTTGGGAAGACATAAAAGGAGTACAAAAGCAAACAGGCGTAAAAATAGATAGACCCTTACATCGTTTGTTTACGGTAGATAAAAACAATAAAATAAAAACGTTGATTAATTATTCGACCAGTACTGTGAATGATGAAATCAATCAAAGTTTCGCAGATAGAAAGAATGGTGAAATCTACAATCATCATGAAAACATTAATTCCGTTCGGAAAATGGTACATGCCTTTGAAAATAAAGATTTTGACAAGGCATATAGTTTTTATGATGACAAAGCAACTTTTAGTGATATCAATTCAACTGATATAAACAAAGAATACACACTGGCAGAACAAAAAGAAAACGACAAAAAAATGTTCGAAATGTTCGATCTTGTGAGCATTGACCAAGTAGGGTATCCTGATTATTTACATTATGAATTAGATGATGCAAGAATAGTTCAATCGTGGTGGAAAATTAGATTAATCCGAAAATCTGATAAGAAAAATATTGTGCTGCCCATTTTATTCATAGATACTTTTGATGATAAAGGAAAAATAACCTCTGAAATAGCATACTATAGTCAAAAATTACTAGAAGCAAAATAACTTTTTATACAAAATGATAGTGTCTCGACAACAGTTTAGACAAAAAATGAGGGTATACAAACCCTCATTTCTTTTTACTTAATATTATTTAGAATAGTATCGATTATGAACTCAAAATAACTAATCTACTTTTTTAAACACTAACTCTACCCCTGATTGATTACTCAGTGTCAATCGCAAGTTTTCTACTTTATAAGCTGTAGTACTTTCTAATGCCGTAATAAATTCACTTTCTTTATTATTATCCCCACACGCCATCAGAGTAGTGATGGTATTCGAAAATCTAAGCAATCCTTTTTCAAAGAAAATAGTTCCGCTCATACGATTACAACCCGCAAATCCCATGAATTGATTCGTTGTACTGTTGATTTCTAAATTAGGCAATTCTTTACTGAAGTTCGTTAAGCTCGCAGCATTTCCATTTAGTTTTTCTAAAACCCAAATATCATGTAAACGTGAATCCGTTATATAACTCCCACAACCATTAAAATTAGTTGAATCTCCAGATTTTTCTTTTGGGATTTCTATTCGAACTGTATAAGCTGACTTGTATCCAGACATCATATTAATGCATTCTTGCTGCTGTATTTGAATATTCATTATCCCTTTTGCAGTGGCAACACGATACATTTTTACATTGGCATCCATTGCTCTAATGGGGTCTACATGAGCACCTTTTAGTGATTCAAAACCAGGTTTCAAAGAAGTGAACTCAATATCATTTTCGGATATTTTCAAACTCCACTCCGGTTCGTTACCATTCGCTCTAAAATAAATTCCATGCTCTAAATTTTCCATTTGTTGTTTGTAGGCTAATGTAGGTTCTGTTTCTACTACTTCTTTAGGAGCTATCATAGCACTTTTACAACTGGTAATAAATAAGACAATTATCAATAATTGAATCCACTTCCTCATAATTTCAATTTTAAAATTTAGAATTACTTAAACGTTCCATCTACATAGAACCAACTTCCGTTTTCTTGCTTAAAAGTAGAAAACTCATGGTGCACTTGATCCTCATTATTTTCATCCTTAAAATAAGCTTTGAACTCTACTGTAGTATCTGTAACCGAAATGATTTCGAGTTTCTGCCATTGATTGGCTGTAGCCCAGTTCAAAATTTCGGCTTTCGAATACAGTTTTCTTTGTGAACTATGAGTAGTTTCTAATAAATAATCGGCTTGATGGGTTGCATAAGCTGAATATCTTGATTTCATCAATGCCAAAGCTGTTGGGGCTTTTTGTGTCCCATTGATATAGCGATTGCAACATAACTCAAAAGGTTCCAAAGAACCACAGTAGCATTTTTCTGAAGCCATAATTATTTATAAAAATCTAATTAATAACATTACAATTGTCCGTCAAGCAAAATTATTCTTTGCTGCAATTGATTCAATAATACTTGATATTTACTAATCTCTATAAGTTCCTCATCCTCTTCGGCATGATCAAGTAATTCGTCTAATTCCTCACTAACTTCTACCAACTTATTATTAGCCTCTCTACCATTTTTACTGGCAATGAGATCAATTATTTCCTGAACTCCATTCTTTAATTCACTAAATTTATTTTTATCCATGATATTGGTATTTAATTATTCTCTGAAGACTTACTTTCATTAAACTTTTTAGTAATCAGCTTTAGTTTTTCTTTACGATCCATTGCAGCTTTTTTAGCTTTTATTTGTGCTTTATGCAGCTTATCGTTGTGCTTCTTGATATTTCCTTCGTTGTTTCTACTCATTGTACTTCTCTTTTTATTTCTTCCAATGTCTTATTGGTAAAAATTAGCTTATCTATAATTTCTTTTCGTAATTCATCAATATCATCATAATCAAAATACTTAGCCCATGAAGTTAGTTCAAATAAATTCCGAATTTGTTTGATTCTTTTAGCGGTGTCAAAACTTGTTCTCAGTATGGCTTTAGAATCGTAGTTTGGATTCTTCTTATGCTGGTAATTTACGGTATTGTCACTATAATTGGCTTCTAAATAATACAATTCCTCTTCTGCATTATCTGGATAAAACTCCTCCCACGCAGCAAACCCTATTTTAAATTTAGAATCAGTTTCTGGGTTCAAGGGTACCAAACGCCATTTGCTATTAGCCAATCTCCCCCAATGATTCGATAAACGGTACATCCCCTCTTTAGTATAATAATACTTACTTCCCGATTTACTGTCATATTGCACTATCAATCCTTCAATCCTTTCAGGAAGAACTTCTTGAAAAACACAAAATGTATTTTTGAATGATTTTGGACTTGGACGAAACACTTTTTCCATAAAACAAAGGTAATCAGAAACAGCTGTATCCACCAAATCAATTCCAAAAACAACCAAAACATAATTCATTATTAAAAACCATTTCAACTTTCAATCACTCATTTAATGATTAATAAATGCTTAACTTTGTCGCTAGATTTATTATAAAACAACAAAGAGATTATGAGCAAAGCAGCAGAAGATAAAATGCTACAAAAAGGCGTTTATACAGGAATAATGGAGCAAGATGAAAACAACAACTATTTTTGTGGTGCCTATCTTTTAGACTTCAAAATGGCTCAAAAATACAATCTAGGTGATTGGATTACCATAAAAAGCATTATTGAAAACCCAAGCGATATTAGCTATAACAAGTATCCAAAAAAATCAAAAAACTTTGACAAGGCAAACAATAAGCCTCAGTAATAAGCCTTTATATCATTACATACATTTAATAAAGATTAAAAAAAAATGTACTTTTTTTGATTTTTTTTGGGGTCTAAACTAAAAAGTTAAAAAAAAGTGTACCTTTGCAAAAAATTGTCGATTTTCAACCAACCAATTCCGGTTTAACATTAAAAGACAAGTAGTTACCTTATTTATGAAAAAAATAGTTGAATACCGCAAACTGCTTAACGTAGAAAAAACAGTAGAGCTTAAAGATTTAAAAACCATTTATCGCAATGCGATGAAAGATGCGCATCCTGATAAATTTCAAGGTGATGAAGCAGGATTAAAAGCGGCTGAAGAAAACAGTAAAAAAATTATTGAAGCCTACCACTTTTTGGTAAGTATCAATCCTGAGACAATTAAACAAAACTTACCAGAGTATACTGAGACTATCTCTACATCAACAATTACAGATTACAAATTTGTTGAAGGTAGATTAATCATCAATTTCTCAAACGGAAGTGTTTATGAATACATCAGTGTTCCTAAAGCTACTTACGTAAAAATGGTTAATGCAGATTCTCCTGGAAGATTTGCAAAAAGACACATTCTTAACGCCTATACTTGGAGAAAAACTATTAATCAAGACTAGTTTTCTTACCATTTCAAATAAAAAAAGCACCCTTTTTGAGGGTGCTTTTTTTATTTGAAAAAAATTCAAAATAATATTTAACATAATTTATGTAACAAAAGTATTAATAACTAACACAATTTTAACAAGTTTTTTTATATATTAGCTGCCCCTTAAATCATTAACCTAACGACTTAACCATGAATGACTGGCAAAACCTGTACAAGAGGCAATACATCAAAGCCACTGAAACACTAAAAACACTTGAAAAACAAAAGGCAGAAATAGATTTTAAACTAAATTCAGATCCAATTTGTTCACACTTACACAAAGAATTAAGAACTGTTAATCTAGATATAAAAATAACATTAAACGAGATTGAACATGCTGAATCTTATATCCTTAAATGTGAAGTAAGTTAAAGGCAAATAAAAATTTAAAAAAATCAACCTAATTTATAAACAAACTTTTGACAATAAAATCCCAAATCAAAAATACACTTCTTGCTACCAAATAAATAGTAAGGAGTCAAATTCGGTTTTTATCCAAATTATAACATAAATTTAGGGGCTAAAAGTTATTGTTAATTTATAAATTTAAATACTTTTGTAACCTTAAATCAATTAACTAATTAAAATGAAAAAAATTATTTTATTTCTTAGTGCTGCAGCAATCCTAACTTCTTGCAGTAAAGATAAATACACAATTTCAGGAACTGCAGCTGGATTCGAGAATGGAAAATCAGTTATTCTTGAAGCTCAAGATGAGAAAGGAATGGGATTAATTGCTGTTGATACAGTAAAAATAGAAAATGGTAAATTCGAAATCGAAGGAAAAGTAACAGAACCTGCTTTCCATACTTTACAAATTGAAGGAGTACAAGGTAAAATCCCTTTTATTCTTGAAAACGGAGATATTAAAATCGTAGTAAACAAAGATACAATCCAAAAATCTAAAATTTCTGGAACCTATAGCAATGACGAGTTTGTAAAATTCAATGAAGACCTTGTTAAAGTTCAAAAACCTTTAATGGATTTTCAAACTGCTAACATGCAAAAAATGCAAACTGCGCAACAAAACAAAGACACTGCTGTAATTAATTCATTAATGCAAGAATACTCTAAAATTCAAGCTGAAGTTGGCGTTACATCAAAAGCTAAATATGTTGATTACGCAAATACACACCCAAAATCTTTCATCAGTGTATTGATCATCAAAAGCATGGGCGATGATCCAACTGTAGATGCTAAAAAAATTGAATCAATGTTCAACAGCCTTGAAGAAACTTTAAAAAACACTAAACCTGGAAAAGCAATAAAAGCTAAACTTACAGAAATGAAAACTCCTTCTGTTGGTGCTACTGCTGCTCCAACTGCTAAATGAAGGACAGATTTTTCCGCTCCTAATCCTCAAGGAAAAACCATTTCCCTCAAAGAAAGCTTAGGAAAAGTAACGATAGTTGATTTTTGGGCTTCATGGTGCGGTCCTTGTCGAAAAGAAAATCCTAATGTAGTAGCCATTTATAATGAATTACATTCTAAAGGACTTAACATAATTGGTGTTTCTCTAGATGAAGATCCTGCAAAATGGAAAGAAGCCATAGCCAAAGATAAATTAACTTGGACACAAGTATCTAATCTTAAAGGCTGGGAAGAACCAATTGCCAAACAATATAAAGTAGAATCAATTCCAGCTACTTTTATTCTTGATAAGTCAGGAAATGTAGTTGCACAAGATTTAAGAGGCGATGAGCTTAAAGCAAAAATCATAGAATTATTAGGAAAATAATCTCTTCTAATATTAAAATAAAAAAATCTCCCTAGTGGAGATTTTTTTATTTTAATACTACCCTAATCAAAAAGAAATTAAAATCATCTATACTCATTCCTAAGAGAAGATATTCAAAAAAATAACCATTTCTATACTCTAGCTATTTCAATCCTTTTACAGTCATCAAAAGACTTAAAAAAGAAAAAATCAAGGAATTTAAGTTTATTAGCCCAAAACCATTAACCTCTACATCTCTTGCAAAGTGATAAAAAATCAATTCTAAAATTTTTATAAAGTCAAAATCACACCAATCTTAAGACAAATTACAAGAATTAATGCATCAAAAAACATCGAATTATCATAAAAACTCCCCCTTTTTACATTCCGAAATAAAAAATCTATCAAATTATCAAATTTTATTTTATTCAATACCAATGTGTTAAAAATAATACTAAAATAAAGTTCAAAAAAAGTTTGTAAAACTAAAAAGTGTCTCTATATTTGCACCCGGATAACGCAATAAGCGCTACCAAATATGGCTCGGGGAGATACTCAAGCGGCCAACGAGGGCAGACTGTAAATCTGCTGTGTGAACTTCGCAGGTTCGAATCCTGCTCTCCCCACAAAACGCTTCAAATTTTTTTGAAGCGTTTTTTTTTGATCAAAATTATCCTGCCCCGAAAAATAATACATAAAAAATCCCATCTCATTTTTTTCAACGAGATGGGATTTTAATTCATAATTCCTGAGCGTTATTCCAATTTAAAACTCACACTTACATTGGCTACTATTTCAATTTCTCCAACAGCCATCGTTTCTCTTGGAGAAGCATCACTTTGAGCCCCCATTGCCCCTTTCATAGCCATATATACCGGCTGTGGGTAATAGTTTTGTGAATTATCTGCAATTAGTATTGCTGAGGTAATTTTTTGCCCTAAAACAGACACATAATCCTCTGCTTTCGTTTTCGCATCTTTCATAGCCAATTTTCTTGCATCAGATTGGTATTGCGCCAATTTTGAAGATTGAAAAGTTACATTATCAATTCTATTTATCCCTTGATCAACTAAACCTTCCATTAACGCATCATACTTTGACAAGTCTCTTAATAAGATCTCAATAGTTTGCGTTGCATTATAATTGTTTTTCTTCTTTTCATAATCGTATTGAGGATTCAATGAAACTCTTTTGGTTTTATAATCTGCCGGAGCCAAATTCATGCTCTTAACCAACTTTAAAACCGATTCCATTTGCTCATCATTTTGTTTCTTAACCTCTTTACTATTATTCCCCTTTGTTTCTACAGTTGCCAAAATTAACACCTGATCAGGAGTTACTTTCACCTTTCCCTCTCCAGACACATTTACCTGAGGAATTTGTTTTGTTTCTTGACCATAAGTCAAAACTGTAAATAGACAAGCGATTAATACTACTGCTTTTTTCATAATTATTGATTTTTATTGATTTAATTTTAATTCTATTTTTAAAGTTTACCCATTTTTTCCATACCAAAAAGAATCACTATCGGGATAGCTAAAAGCACAACCATCAAAGTATGTTCTTCCAATAATTGAGGATCTCTTAAAAGCGTAATCAAATACCCTCCTATAGCCCCTCCAAAATGAGCAGTATGACCAATGTTATCATTCTTTGCTTTCATCCCATAGATCGAGTACAACAAGTACACAATTCCAAACAAATATGCCGGGATCGGAATAATAAAGAACAATCCCAACATCATATCGGGACGCAACAATATAGCCGAATATAACACCCCCGTAACAGCTCCCGATGCACCTACTGCCCTATAACTATAATCCTCTTTATGGAGTAACATTGTTAACAAGCTCCCGAAAATCAAGCTTCCGAAATAGACCAACACAAACGAAAAAGCACCTAAATAACTAAAGACTACCGGAGCAAAAAAATAGAGTGTCAACATATTGAATACCAAATGCGCTATATCAACATGTAGAAACCCTGAAGAAATCATTCTAATCTGCTCGCCTGCTCGTATACTACCAATATGAAATTCATATTTTCTAAAAAATGATATATCATTAAATCCTTTATAACTTATAAGCACGTTAGCAACAATAATTCCAATCAAAATGGCATTCATAAAATGTAGGTTTTTAAATTTTAATGTAAATCTAATTAATATTATGCTTCCATTTTCATACAGAAATCATAAACTAATGAACAAACAAAATTATTTGATTTATATTTGCTAAAATTTACTTCCAATGCAATACCTCATATACTTATTAGCTTACCCCTTGATTTGGTGCGTTTCAATGCTTCCCTTCAGGCTCTTATATCTGTTTTCAGACTTTATATATATAATCATTTATCATATTGTTGGCTACCGAAAAAAAACTGTTAGAAAAAACCTAGCAATAACCTTGCCACATTTATCAGACAAAGAAAGATTAGTTATAGAAAAAAAATTCTATCATCACATGTGTGACATGTTTTTGGAAATGATAAAAACAATGAATATTTCAAAAGAAGAAATATGTAAAAGATTCGTATTCAAAAATATAGAGATATACAAAGAGCTTGAAAAACAAGAAAGAAGCGTTGCTTTAATTTGTTCTCATTACGCTAGTTACGAGTGGATTATTTCAATGAATTATTATACACTTTTTCAAGGTTATGGAATTTACAAACAAATAAAAAACCCATATTTTGACAAATTAGTACATAAAATTCGTTCAAAATTTAATGCCAAATTAATCACTACAAAACAAACCGTGCCTACTATTATAAAAAATAACCGCGATAAGAAACTATCTATCTATGGTTTTGCAAGTGACCAATCTCCAAAGGAAAAAAACGCTTTTCACCACACCGAGTTTATGGGAATCAAAGTCCCTGTTCATACTGGTGCCGAAATGTTAGCGAAAAGATACAACATGAATGTCGTCTATCTCAATACCAAAAAAGTAAAACGAGGCTATTATGAAGCAACTCTAGAATTACTTTCGGATAATCCCCGCGAAGTTCCAAACTATGAAATTACAGACCAATTCATAAAACTACTGGAAAAACAAATCTACGAGACTCCAGAATACTATTTATGGACCCATAAAAGATGGAAACACGGTCATACAGATTCAAATAATCAAGAAAAAGAATAGAATTGAACCTTTACCTCAATTTTTAACCCCATAATAGAAAAGGCCGTTCTATACAGAACGGCCTTTTTCTTTTTTCCTACAAAAGAAAATTAATTTACAATTAAACGCTTCGTTACCTCAACAGAATCGTTTACCAATTTTACAAAATACACTCCTTTTGGCAAATGATTAACCGAATAGCTTGATTGGTTTTTAATCACATCCAATAATTTCCCTAAAGAGCTATAGATATATATAGTTCCTGTAATACTATTTTCTTTAGCAAACATAAAACTAACTTTGCTAGATGAAGGATTAGGATATATTACAAAACCTTCTTTTTCTCCTGCCATCTCTGACTCACCTAACCCTAAAGTTGATAAAGTAGCCTTCGCAACATTACTCCAATCACTAATCAGAGTACCATTAACCGCTTTCACTCTATACGAATAATTGATACCCACAGCAAGTCCTGTATCTGTATAAGAAATCACATTTTGTCCTAGAGTCGCAATTACGCTATAAGCCCCATTATTTGAAGCTCTTTCAATTACATAAGCCGTCTCGTTTGTAGCATTATCTACCCACTTTAATCCAATCTGTAATGACGCGGAATTAGGTGTTGCAACCAAATTACCTGGTATAGCCGGAGCCAGTACAACTTCTTCGATCGGTCTTAATTGAGGATTCCCCCAATCAGCATGATCGCTATTAATACCATTTAAGTTCCCATCAGTAACCTCAAGTTTCAATACCCTTACTCCTGTTACATCAATATCTATAGATTCTGTTTTATTTGGCCCAGTAGAGCTTCCTTCCAGCAAACCTCCAGTATACAAACTAACATTATTTTCATCATAAACATTAAACTTTACAGAACCACTACCAACAACAGCTCCATCAATACCTACAATAGAAGTAAATCTAGAATACTGACCGTTTAGATCAACATGAATGGTTCTTGTTGCATGTACTCCTAGTCCTTTAGCATAAGTAACACCTCCAAGTATTATAGGCGAAGTACTCATTACTTTAGAATCTCTAAAAACCTCAGAGTAGCTACCTTGGTTATAAGAGAAAAGCATATCACTCAGACATATTTTGCCCACAATAAATTTCTGCTTTTTAGTATTTGTATAGATTCCGTCTTTAATTACTATCGTCAATTCAACAATGTCATTAACTTTTGCTTTTGAACTAACAGAGAAGTTAATAATTTTATCCGTCTTACTATTAGCCAATAAGCTTCCTAAATTAAACGAAGGCGTATTTACAGTAACCAACGAAGCGTTTGTTCCAGTTGCTGTAATCGTAACGTTTGTATTTGCAGTAGAAAATCCATTACCATCATTAAGAATCTGAATTGTATAATCACTTTGACTACCTCCTAAAACCATAGGCTTTTGGTTGCTCTTATTTTCAAGCTTTCCGAAATTAACATTAAAATTAGGCTTAGTCACAAAGTATTGCTTAATTATCTCCGTTTTATCAATACCATCATCAATAACAAACTTGAATCTTAATTCAGTACCACCAACAACTCCATTCTTAACCTTTATTCCATGAGTAAAATTTGATATCGCTCCTGCTGCAACCGCTGCAATTGATTTACTTGCCTCAGATGGCGTTATATCTACATACTGAGCTCCAGTAATTACTTCACAAGTAGCTGTTATTGGTTTTGTAATACCATTCCCTTTGTTTTCAATAGACAAGTCAAAACTGGCTGTTTCACCAGCGCTAAGCTCATTATCTTCAATTGTTTCAGTACCTATACCGTTATGTTTAAAATTGAAAATAGGAAAAGGTGTAGTCAATATTTTAACGGTTGATCCTGTCACACTTCCGTCATTAGCAATAAAACTAAACTCTAAAGGTGAGTGTCTAACAGTAGCAGCACTTATTGTTGCTGTAATGGTTTTCTCTATTGATGCTCCAACAGCTAGTGTTCCTATATTCCCTGTACCACTATTGATTGTAATATATGACATATCACTAGCCCATGGAACACAACTCAAATTAACATTCCCCGATTGTACAACTCCTGCATTTGTAATTTTCACTTTCAAATTAATTGTTTCACCCGGATCAACCAATCCGTCATTGTTACCATTATCCGTCATTGAAACATACTCAACGATAAAATCAGCATTTGGCGCTTTTGCAATACCTGCATCAGCCCAGTCAGCCGAAACATTCCCAGTACTGCCTACAGCAACTAGCTTTAAAGTAGTTACACCAACTATATTAACAGAAATTGGTTTATACTCATCCCTTTCGGTCATATTTCCAGTTTCATAAAGCTTTACTCCATCACCCCAAACTTGAAAGTTCATAACTCCTCCCACGTTTCTATCAACTCCTACTTTAGCTTTAAATAAAGAATTCCCAGCCACATTATACGAAACCTCTGTACCATTTCTTGTACTGAATCCTTTAGTAAAGTATTTATCTCGCACCATCAAAATAAGAGATTCTGAATTTGTTTCAGGATAAATAGTTCCAGTATTCGCTGTTGGCGTCATATCACTAAGATAAACAAAATCAGCTGGAGCTGTTGGTGGTACAGTAACCGTTACTGGTGTATTATTACTTAAAGGTACCGCAACATAAGATATTGTTTTTCCATTTAATTGTTTTTGCTGTGCAGCTGTACTAGCTCCATTAACATTCAATGTAGCATAAGTTCCGTAAAACTGTGCTTCCCAAGTAATCGGATTTGCACTATTATTTGTAGCTGTCGTTGATGTAATACCATCATGACGCACCGTTACATCATTACTTCCTACCGGAATATGTTCAGCCTGAACCCAAGGTACAGCTTTGGTCAAACGAGAAATTGTAAAAAACTTATTATTTGGCGCATCGGCTCTAACACCCAACAAACCTCCAACGGTATTGTACACACACATATAAGCAACCTCTGGATAAATGTTTCGTGAACGCATTACATTAAGCAGCCAGTGCCATCCCAAATGATTTTGCTCATTATTATAAAAAGCCTCCGCATAGTACGTTTGTGCCTCAATATTGATAGGATCATTCATTGTTGAAACATGAACAAAATCAATATAATCCTGACCTTTACCGGTTCCTTGTTCAATTAATTTTTTCAAGACCATGAAAAAACTATTTTCATGCCCCCAATTTGTTTGTGCATGTCCATTAGGTTCAAATCCTCGAATATAACGACGTTCCGAATTAGAATACCATTTTGTTTCAAAATGATTTTTTAGATTGGCAGCAGTTTGGAACATGGCATTTGACTCACTCGTCTTACCCTGTGCTTTCAAAATTTCAGCATAAGCCAAAGTTGCCTGATATTGGGATCCAAAAGAATCACCTGCTTCATAAAGCTTCTCGTTTTGAAACTCATGATATGATGCAAGTCCATCTTGAGATTCAGTAATCCCAACAACACCGTTACCTATTAAAGAAGGATCAATATCCAACCCAAGAACTGCTGTATCGTATTCATTAACATTGGTATTGAGTGTTAAATTATAAAAATAGTTTAGCTCCGGATCATTAATCCAACGTGAATCGCCAGACCACAAATAGTTTTCATAACAACGTTGTACAGCATCAAAGGGAGAAGGAAGCTCTCGATTAAAACGAGATTCATTCCCATAGAAATCAAATTTCCAAGATACCCAGTTTTTTTGCGAAGTCTGCATATTTTTAGTTGACTTGGCAAATTGTTTCATCATGTAAAAATTTTCATTATCCAATCCAAGTAAATGTCCTGCCTCAGACTGATGCGTTATATCCCTAATGCAGTATGCCTTATCATGGGCATACGAACCCCAATAAGCAGTTTCTGTATAATCTGCCTTACCAGTGATCACTAAGCTCAACGCTCTGTTTTTTGCCCAATCAAAATGGGATTGTAATTCCGAATTACCAGATGTTAATGTCAAATTACTTGTTTGACCAAACGAATTTATCGTGCAAAATCCAGTAATGAGTAAAATGTAAATTCTTTTCATTTTTTCATAAGTTTTTGTTTATAATAAGTTGGGGCATTTAGTTTACAGTTTTATACAAATCGAATTTTTTAAAAGCATTTATCATATTAAAAACACTAATAAAACAAATGCAGATAAATAGATTATTTTTTAACCTTTTTTTTATGATTTAAAAAATTAAAATCATAATTAAATAAACTTCTTTCTGTACAAACCTGATCTTTTCAAAAATACACGTTTTTTATATGTAATTTAAAACTTATTAAAAAAATTCAAAAAACCCTGATATTCATTGACTTAAGAGCTGATTTTTTACACTAAAAATGCTCAAAAAAACATCATTTTGCCGAATAAAATATTCAAAATTCTTCTCAAAAAAACCTACTAGACCCCTCCAGATCGGTTTTTTCTTTACAAAAGCTTAAATTTAAATAAACTAAAAAATAACATTGGATATAATCAATTGACAACTAAACACTCATAGCTTTTACCCGGTGAATTAGTATGTTTTTTTTTAAGAGAAAGAAATGATTACTGAGGAATTTTGATAACATTGTTAGAAAAGTTTTATTCAAACCTTAAACTATTTTTTAAAAAATTGCATTTGTTTAATATGCAATCTAACTTAAAGAAAAGCGTCACTTTTATTCCATTTAAGACATTGCTATAAAAAATAAAAGCCATCAATTATTTACGAACAAATAATTGATGGCTTTATACAAGATGTGCTGGGTTTAGCAAGCAAAATATCTTCTTTTACCACTAAACTATTATATCCTAAAACTTACTAATTACAAAGAGAACCAGTTACTTACTAATCCGTCTTCTAACATTTGTGTGTTTTTATGTAAAAACTCATTCGTGTCTTTATTGTAATTATAATCTAATGACCAAGTTTTATGGTTTTCTGCCAAAGCTTTGATACTATTACAAACATATTCAATTTCAGCCGATGTAGTGGTAGGATGAATCGACATTCTAATCCAACCTGGCTTTTTGATTAAATCCCCTAAAGTAATTTCATCTATAAGTTTATGAGATGTTTCTTGATCTACATGCAATAGGAAATGCCCATAAGTTCCGGCACAACTGCAACCTCCACGGGTTTGAATTCCAAATCTATCATTCAATAATTTCACACCTAAATTAAAATGCAAGTCATCTATAAAAAATGAAATCACTCCTAATCGATTATGATGTTGACCAGCAAGAATCTTGATATTTGGAACGCTTTCTAATGAGTCAAAAACATACTCCACAATTTCATGTTCACGTTTGAGAATATTTTCAATTCCCATTTGCTCTTTTAGTTGGATAGCCAATGCCGTTTTGATAACTTGAAGAAAACCAGGAGTTCCTCCGTCTTCCCTATCTTCAATATCATCAATATATTTGTGTTCTCCCCAAGGATTAGTCCAGGAAACCGTTCCTCCGCCCGGACAATCAGGAACCATATTGTGATACAATTTTTTATTAAAAACCAAAACTCCAGAAGTACCTGGTCCTCCAAGGAACTTGTGAGGTGAAAAGAAAATCGCATCTAAATACGACTCTTGATCTTCTGGGTGCATATCAATTTCTACATAAGGCCCAGAACAAGCAAAATCCACAAAACAAACTCCATTATTTTGATGCATTAATTTAGCAGCTTCATGATAAGGTGTTCTCAACCCTGTTACATTCGAACATGAAGTTATTGAGGCAATTTTAAAGGTTCTATCTTTGTACTTATCTAATAGCTTAGCGAGATTTTCTATACTAAAAAGACCGTCTTCTGTTGAAGGTATAACCTCTACATCAGCAATAGTTTCCAACCAAGACGTTTGGTTAGAATGGTGCTCCATATGAGAAATAAAAACAATCGGCTTCTTATCGGCAGGAATATTGATAAATTCTTTTAGATTTTCAGGAATTTTCAATCCCAATATTCTTTGAAATTTATTTACAACTCCTGTCATTCCCGTACCATCTGTTATAAGAACATCATCAGAATTGGCATTCACATGATGTTTAATAATATGACGGGCATGGTGATAGGATTTGGTCATTGCAGTTCCGGAAACGGTAGTTTCAGTATGGGTATTGGCTACAAATGGTCCAAACTCATTCATCAGCTTTTCTTCGATAGGACGATACAAGCGTCCACTGGCAGTCCAGTCAGTATAAATAATTTTTTGCAAACCAAAAGGCGATTCAAACGTTTGGTCGATTCCTATAATATTCTTGCGAAACTGTTGAAAATATTGCTCCAGTTGAGTTTCTTGTATTGTCGATGGGGTCATGCTCATTTTAATCATGTTTGAGGCAAATTTAGTCTTTCTTATTGAATTCAAAACACCTAGAACAGTTAATTTCAGTTCTTTTTACCTAGAACTATACACTTAACACTGTTTTAGTACTATTTTTATTTTACAAATAAAAATAGTACTAAAACAACAAATATAATAAACTACAAATCAAGATATTAACTCAAAATATTTGTATTTTTGTTGAGCTTTTTGCCCTCAAAAAATATTAGGTTTAAAAATATTTTTAGCCTTATTTATAATCATTATTTTGCTTCTGTGAAACACTCCAAAAAAAGAAAATCCTATGTAACTGTTTTATAATTTATATACAAAAAATGGAGTAAGCAGAAAATCCGAACAAAGAGTAGGCAAATAAATATTTAGAAATTATGGGAAAAATAGTGGTTCAAATGGACATTCCTGGTATGACATCAGATCAATACGATCAGGTATGGCAAGATTTGCGTGAAGCAGGTCATGAAAATCCAAAAGGTTTGGTACATCACGTAGGCGCCCCAACCGATAAAGGCTGGAAAGTGGTTGATGTTTGGGAAAATGCTGATAAGTTTAATGAATTCGGAGAAACATTGATACCTATTCTTAGCAAGAATGGAATCCCATCAATAGATCCAGTTATATCTCCATTACACTTTGAATACAATGGTGGTTAACCTATTACAATTTTATTATAGCAAAAATAAATGAGGGCGGATTGTCATAAGTGACAGTACCGCCTTATTCAATTATCATACAGAACAGAATCAAAACTCGCCTATACAACCCACTTTACTCTTCCCAATTTTGTTCTAAATAACAGCGACAATTTAGAAATTGAGACAAAAAAACAAACCCTTTCAGTCCTGAGATTCCAGAACTAAAAGGGTTATTTATTTTTAAAAAAAAGTGATATTAAATCCCAGCTACAGCTTTTATTTCATCAATAATTTTCAAAGCCAAATCATCTGCTAATTGTTGAGATGCCGCTTCGGTATAAATACGAATAATTGGTTCTGTATTCGATTTTCTTAAATGTACCCAATTTTCGGCAAAGTCAATCTTCACTCCATCGATTGTGGTAATATCTTCATTTTTATATTTTTCTGTCATGGCAACAAGAATTGCATCTACATCAATTTGTGGAGTCAATTCAATTTTGTTTTTGCTCATATAGTACTCAGGATAAGAAGCACGTAAAGCTGAAACCGACATTTTTTTGTTTGCCAAATGAGTTAGGAACAAAGCCACACCTACCATACTGTCGCGACCATAATGTGATTCTGGATAAATAATTCCTCCATTACCTTCTCCACCAATGATTGCGTTGTTCTTTTTCATCAATTCCACTACGTTCACCTCACCTACTGCACTGGCTTCGTAATTTCCATTATGCTTTTTGGTTACATCACGTAATGCACGTGAAGATGACATATTTGAAACTGTATTTCCTGGAGTTTTACTCAAAACATAATCAGCACAAGCAACCAAAGTATATTCTTCGCCAAACATTTCTCCGTCTTCACAAATAAAAGCCAAACGATCCACATCTGGATCAACAACAACTCCTAAATGAGCACCTTCTTTTACTACTAATTCTGAAATATCCGTTAAGTGTTCTTTTAAAGGTTCTGGGTTATGAGGGAAATGTCCGTTTGGTTCGCAGTATAATTTTACTACTTCAACTCCCATCAACTCTAATAATTTTGGAATAATAACTCCTCCTGATGAATTTACACCATCAACAACTACTTTAAATTTAGCCGCTTTAACCGCTTCAACATCAACTAATGGTAAATTCAACACTTCATCAATATGAATATCCATATAAGCATCATTTTGAATAATTTCACCCAAATGATCTACATCCGAAAAATCAAAAGCATCATTTTCTGCAATCTCAAGGATTTTTTCTCCTGCAGCACCACTTAAGAATTCACCTTTCTCATTCAATAATTTCAAGGCGTTCCATTGTTTTGGATTATGAGAAGCTGTCAAGATAATACCACCATCAGCTTTTTCCAATGGTACGGCTACTTCAACAGTTGGTGTTGTAGAAAGCCCTAAATCAATTACATCGATCCCTAAACCTATAAGTGTATTGATAACCAAATTATGAATCATTGGCCCCGAAATACGAGCATCACGACCTACTACAACTGTTAGTTTAGCTTTTTTGGAATATTCTTTTAGCCAAGTTCCGTAAGCCGAAGCAAATTTTACGGCATCAACAGGAGTTAAATTATCTCCAACTTTCCCACCTATAGTTCCTCGAATTCCTGATATTGATTTTATTAAAGTCATTTTTTTAAATTAGATTGTTATTGGATACAAATATAAAAAAGTTGCCGAGTTTCTGAGGTGCTAAGAAGCTAAGTTTTCCCAAAATTGACTCTTCAATTCTACATTCTAAAAACACAACATTTGTTCTGGGAGCTTTATTTTTAAAATAATCTATAAAAAAGTTTATACATTTACGAAAGTAAACCTAGAATCTTAGTCCTTAAGAAACTTAGAAACTCAACAAAAATGAATTTTCTAGCCCATATTTATTTATCCGGAGATAATGATTTAATAAAAATAGGCAACTTTATGGCCGATGGAATTCGTGGGAAACAATTTGGCAGTTACCCCTTAGAGATTCAAAAAGGAATCATTTTACATCGTTTTATTGACACTTATACCGATTCCCACCCTATTTTTAGAGAAAGTACCAAACGCTTACACAAAAACTATCATCATTATGCCGGTGTGATTGTAGATGTTTTTTACGATCATTTTCTGGCTAAAAACTGGGGCAATTATTCTGATGAAAATTTGGTAGATTTCACAAATCATTTTTATCAATCTTTACAGGATAATTATGCATTTTTATCAGAAAGAACAAAAGGAATGATGCCTTATATAATCAATCAAAATTGGTTAGTAAGTTATCAATCTGTAGAAGGAATTAGCCAAATTTTAACTCGAATGGACAGTAGAACCAAAAACGAGTCGAAAATGAGATTTGCTCAGAATGAGCTTAAAGAATTCTACTCTGAATTTGAACAAGAATTCACAACTTTCTTTGAAGATTTAAGAATAGAATCCCATCAAAAACTAATAACGCTATGAAATTAGCATGACCAAAATTCGTTGTAAACACCAATGATGATAAGTGACTCGAGCGATAGCGAACAGGCGAAGCAATAACATATGACCTATAAAAAACAATAAATATCAGCATATGAAAAAATTCATCCTACTACTTGCAGTCTTATTTTTAAGTTGCAAATCGAACGAAAAAATAGTCGAGCCTACTGGCTTAGTTACGTCTAAAGCCATGGTCGTTTCGGCACGAGAAGAAGCTTCTAAAATTGGATCGGAAATCTTAAAAAAAGGCGGAAATGCTTTTGATGCTATGGTTGCCACCGAATTGGCTTTGGCGGTAAGCCATCCTCAGGCAGGAAACATTGGAGGCGGAGGATTTATGGTTTTTAGAAAAGCCAATGGAGAAACTGGTGCTATTGATTATAGAGAAAAAGCGCCTCTATCAGCATCAAAAAACATGTACTTGGATGAAAAAGGAAATGTGATTAAAGGAAAAAGTACCGAAACTGCTCTAGCCTCAGGAATTCCCGGAACGATTGCTGGTGTATTTGAAGTACACAGAAAATATGGTTCCTTACCAATAAGTGAGATTCTAAAACCTGTTATTGCCTTGGCAGAAAGAGGAGTTATAGTTACTCAACATCAAGCACAAAGCTTAGCAGAACATAGAGCTTCCTTTATAAAAGCAAATGGCCCTAATAGCTTGTTTTCTAAAGTATATAAAGCGAATGACACTATCAAATATTTAGCTTTGGCCGAAACCTTGAAACGAATCTCAAAAAATGGTAAAGATGAATTCTATAAAGGGGAAACTGGGCAAAAACTAGTTTCATTTTTAAATAAAAAAGGCGGAATTATAACTCTTGAAGATTTGGCAAAATATCAGGCCAAATGGAGAACTCCAATCACTTTTAATTACAAAGATTTAAAGATTACCTCCATGTCTCCACCGAGTAGCGGCGGTATCTGTTTGAATCAAATCATGAAAATGATTGAGCCTTATGATCTTGCCAAAATGGGACATAATAGTATGAAAGCCATTCAGGTAATTACTGAAGCCGAAAGAAGAGCCTATGCAGATAGAAACTATTTCTTGGGTGATCCTGATTTTGTAAAACTCCCGTTAAAAGAAATGCAAGACCCTACTTATTTAAAAAAACGAATGAGTGATTTTTCATTCGATAAAGCCACAAAATCAGCAGATATTGCCCACGGTGCAATTCAAGGTTACGAGAGCAAACAAACTACTCATTATTCGATAGTCGATGCTAAAGGAAATGCAGTTTCGGTTACTACAACTCTAAATGACAATTATGGTTCTAAAATTTATTGTGATGAATTGGGTTTCTTTCTGAACAACCAAATGGATGACTTTAGTGCCAAACCAGGAGTACCCAATTTATATGGACTCACAGGAACGGAAGCCAATAGCATTGCTCCCGAAAAAAGAATGTTGAGCTCTATGTCGCCAACTATCGTAGAGAAAAACGGCAAACTCTTTATGGTTGTGGGAACTCCCGGAGGATCTACTATTATTACTTCGGTATTACAAACAATTTTGAATGTTTACGAGTTTAATTTGAGTATGCAAGAAGCAGTCGATGCTCCTCGTTTTCATCATCAATGGTTACCTGATGAAGTTGTTTTTGAACCCAATTCGTTTTCTAAATCATTGCTCGAAGATTTAGCCAAAAAAGGATACATCATCAATGAAAAAAACAAAGAAATAATTGGTCAAGTCGATGCGATTTTGGTACTTCCAAACGGGAAACTAGAAGGTGGGGCAGATAAAAGAGCAGATAATAAAGCGGTGGGATTTTAAATTTTAGAAGTTAGAAATTCCGAATTATCATTGATATTTATAAATACACAACAAATTGCCTTTCATAAGGATTTTAAAAAAAATCTGCGTAAATCTGCCGAATCTACGTGTCAAATTTCACGCAGATTCACGTAGATAAAATAGATTAATTTTTTTATATATGAATTTTATATCCTCTTTAGAAAAGACTTTTAATGACAATAGCAATGCCGAAAATGCAGTTGCCATGTCAAAATACATGAAAAACAATTTTCAGTTTTTTGGAATAAAAACTGAGGACAGAAGAAGAATTTTCAAAAATATTTGGACAGAAAACAAAAAAGAAGTTTCCGATAATGCAAGAGAAATAGCTTTGTCTTTATATTCAAAAAAAGAACGGGAGCTACATTATTGCGCTATGGAAATTTTGATAAAAAACCTCAAAAATAATTATATAAAAGACGACATTCAACTTATTGAAAAACTAATCATAATCAACTCTTGGTGGGACAGTATTGATTTTCTAGCCAAATATCTATTGGGAAATTATTTACTGCAATTCCCTGAAGAAACAGATTCAGTTATTCATAAATTCTCCTCTTCCGACAATATGTGGCTCAATCGAAGTGCTATTCTTTTTCAGTTAGGTTACAAAGAAAAAACAAATTTTAATCTATTAAAATTGGTCAGCGAGAAACATAAAATGTCTACTGAGTTTTTTATACAAAAAGCCATTGGTTGGGCGTTACGTGAATATGCAAAAACAAATCCCGAAGCGGTAAAGGATTTTGTTTCCAACACTGATTTAAAAAAATTGAGTCAGAAAGAAGCACTGAAAAACATGAAGTAAAATGAATGGTTTTCTTCTTATCTCATTCATTTTGAGCTTCTAGACCCCAAACTATTTAAAGAAAAAACAACCATAAAACACTCACAAATAACATTTTAACAAAAAAGGCAAAAATAATTTTGATTAAAATAAAACTACACATTATTAGTACGGTTTGTTTTATTAAATTTGCTCACAAATTTTTAAAAAATGTTAGAAAATCAAGCTTCAGAAGAAAAAAATAATGTCGATACATTACAAGCCGATAAAAAGGCTAGAAATAAAAAAATAGCTCTAATCGTTGCAGGAGTATTAGTCCTTGGTATAATTATCGTACCTCGTATTTGGGATAAATTCCATAAAAAAGAGCTGGTATGCCTCAATAATCAAACTGAGATTTACGATAAATACAAAGATGCTGTTGTGCTTGTCAAACATACTTATGCTTTGCAAATTTCAATCAAAGGATCAGAACCTTTTCAAATTAATGTTGAAGATAGTTCATTTGAAGACAAAACAATTTCCGGAACTGGTTTCTTTGTATCAAACGATGGAAAAATTGTTACCAATCACCATGTTGCTGAACCTTGGAAATATTCTGAACAAAAAACAGAAAATTTTGATGAATTAAAAGGACATATTGCTGCTATTCTTCCAGATTCTATTGAGAAAAAAGACTATAAAACCTATTTAGAATCTCATTGGAATGATTATTATAATGATGGAGAAGGTTCGGAAGAAGAATATAGTGAAGAAAGTGAGTCAGCTGCGGCTGCAGCACCAGTTGCAAATGTTGATTCAACAAATGTAAATAGTGAAGTAAATGATTTGATTTCAGACAATCAATCAGAAGAAAAAGCTGTAACAAGCCAAGTAACTTATACAAATCTTGAAGATATCGAAATTGTTCCTCAAACAGTTGAAATTAGCGTAGCCCTTCATGGTTCTAAAGACGATTGGTTAAAATGTAAAGTTTTTAAAATAGCCGACGGAGACGAAGTAGATGTTGCTGTTTTACAACTTATGAGCGAAACTCTACCAGGTTCTGTAACGGATTATGTTGATTTAGACAATGCGATAAAAGATGACGCTAGTATAAAACCAGGAACTAATGCAATCTTAATTGGTTACCCAATGGGATTACAGCTAGCCAACACACGCAGAGGTATAAAAGTACAAGTTTACGAAGGCCAAATTAATAAAGAATCAGACGGTGTTAGTCTACAATACAATGTAACATCAACACATGGTGCCAGTGGATCACCCGTTTTTAACCAATGTGGTCAGCTTATCGCTATCAATTATGCTGGTTATGACGAAGCCCAGGGGTATAATTTTGGAATTGTTGCCAAACATGCTATGGCTTTAGTGAATTAGTTTGTTACCATTTGCACTAAAAAGCTTATTTTTGTGATAAACCATCTTCAAAAATATAATGCTTAAAAAGATAATTTCAAAAGTAGAGAATATAATTGCCTTATCGCAATCCGTTTTAAGTCCAAAGCAATTTATCTTTTTATCAAGTGTTTTGGTTGGTATTTCATCAGCATTTGCCGTAATTGTTTTAAAAACATTTGCTCACTGGGTTTTTACATTTGCTACTTATGTAACCATACATGCAACCTTTTTTAAATTAGGCCTCCTAAAAGTAATGTTACCGGTAATTGGTATTGTACTTACAGTATTTGTAGTAAAACGATTTTTAGGAGGCACAATTGAAAAAGGAACTTCACAGATTTTATATGCCGTAGCCAAAAAAGCAAGTATTATTCCAGAAAAACAAATGTATGCCCAAATTGTAACCAGTTCGCTTACCGTCGGACTTGGGGGTTCTGCAGGACTTGAAAGTCCAATTGTGATTACAGGAGCTGCATTCGGCTCTAATTATGCCCAAAAATACAGTTTAAATTACAAGGACAGAACAATGCTTATTGGCTGTGGAGTTGCAGCGGGAATAGCCGCCGCATTTAATGCTCCAATTGCAGGAGTTTTGTTTGCTGTAGAAGTATTACTTGTAGACGTAAGCATTTCCGCATTTACACCAATTATGATTGCTGCTGCAACCGGAGCATTAGTATCTGCAATGGTTTTGGATGAAACAATCTTATTGAATTTTACAGGAAAACAAACTTTTAATTATCATAATATCCCTTACTACATTCTTTTAGGGATTATTACTGGATTTGTAGCTATTTTTTATGCCCGAAATTTTCAAAATACAGAGCATTTTTTTAGTCGACTCAAAATTTCACCCTATAAAAAAGCATTCTTTGGGGCATCAATTTTAGCTCTTTTAATTTTTATTTTCCCAACACTTTTTGGAGAAGGATATGAAAGTATAAGAACTTTATCCGATAGTGACCCCGGTGAATTATTAGAAAACACACTTTTTAGTGAATTTAGAAATAACAGTTGGGCTTTATTAGCATTTGTAGGTTGTGCTTTAATGCTTAAAGCTTATGCTACAGGAATTACCCTAGGAAGTGGTGGTAATGGAGGTAGCTTTGCTCCTTCTCTATTTTTAGGTTCTTATGTCGGCTTTTTCTTCTCAAAACTATTGAATTTAACAGGCTTAACCAATTTACCTATTAGTAATTTTACAATGGTTGGCATGGCTGGTATTTTAAGTGGATTGTTTCATGCTCCATTGACAGCAATCTTCTTAATCGCAGAGATTACTGGAGGTTACGGGTTAATGATACCACTTATGATTGTTGCCTCTATTAGTTTTGCCATTTCTAAAGCTTTTGAAAAACACTCATTGGACGTTAAGGGATTAGCAAAAAAAGGACATGTTTTTACCAGTAATAAAGATTCTAACGTACTTTCAACTTTAGATACAAATTCTATTATCCAAACCGATTATCTAACTGTTTTTCCAGATGAAAATTTAGAACGATTAGTAGATCTAATTTCCCATTCTAATCAAGTTATTTTTGCTGTGATAAACGAAGAAAATAAACTCTTGGGAATAGTACATTTTAATGATATCAGAGAAATTATTTTTAATCAGTATCGAGTAAAATACACTTTGATAAAGGAAATAATGAAAACACCAATTGACGTTATATATCCTGCTGATAGCATGGAAACGGTAATGGATAAATTTGAAGCCACAAAAGTAGCTTTTTTACCAGTACTTAAAAACGGCATCTACTATGGTTTTATCTCAAAATCTGTAGCCTTAGAAACTTACAGAACCAAACTAAAATCAATGATAATAGAATAAAACTAATTTTACACTTACATTAATTTTGTTCTCCCTCACATCAAAAGAATAAATCAAAATGGTAACTTTGCTTTTTTGCAAAAAATTATGCTAGATACAGAAAATACGATTGAAGTACAAGGTGCACGCGTTCACAATCTTAAAAATATAGATGTTTCCATTCCTAGAGAAAAACTAGTAGTCATTACTGGTCTTTCCGGATCAGGAAAATCGTCATTAGCCTTCGACACTATTTATGCCGAAGGACAACGCCGCTATGTAGAAACTTTCTCGGCTTATGCAAGGCAGTTTTTGGGCGGATTAGAACGTCCCGATGTCGATAAAATTGATGGGCTTTCTCCCGTTATTGCTATCGAACAAAAAACAACCAGTAAAAGTCCACGCTCTACCGTGGGAACCATTACAGAAATTTATGATTTCTTACGTTTGCTGTATGCCCGTGGTGCTGATGCCTATAGTTACAACACAGGCGAGAAAATGGTTTCTTATTCGGATGAGCAAATCAAAGAATTAATTATTCAGGATTTTACCGGAAAACGAATCAATATTCTTGCACCGATTATTCGAGCCAGAAAAGGGCATTACGCAGAGCTTTTTCAGCAAATTACCAAGCAAGGATTCCTAAAAGTTCGTGTGAATGGTGATATTCAAGATTTAGTTTCAGGTATGAAATTAGATCGTTACAAAACCCATGACATTGAGATTGTTGTTGACAGAATGGTTATTGAAGATACACCAGATAACGAAAAACGTTTATCCGAAAGTATTAACACCGCCATGCATCACGGCGAAAATGTACTGATGGTTCTAGATCAGGATACGAATGAAGTACGCTACTTCAGTCGTAATTTAATGTGTCCTTCTACAGGAATATCATATCAAAATCCGGAACCAAATTTATTTTCTTTCAACTCACCAAAAGGAGCTTGTGATCATTGCAACGGCTTAGGAACTGTTAACCAAATAAATGTTGAAAAAATCATCCCAAACCCTAAAATAACAATTAAAGCAGGTGGTTTTGCACCTTTGGGCGAATACAAATCATCTTGGATTTTCAAACAATTGGAAATTATAGGTGAAAAATATGGTTTTAAATTGACTGATCCTGTTGAAAACATTCCAGAGGAAGCAATGGAAATGATTTTGAACGGTGGAAAAGAAAAATTCACCATTAATTCCAAAGATCTTGGAGTTGCCAGAGAATATAAGATTGATTTTGAAGGAATCGCCCATTTTATAAAAAACCAACACGACGAGAGTGGTTCATCATCAATAAAACGTTGGGCTGCCGCTTTTATGGACGAAGTAAAATGTTCTGTTTGCGAAGGCTCCCGTTTGAAAAAAGAAGCTAATTATTTTAAAATCAACGAAAAAAGCATATCTGAGTTATGTGATATGGATATTTCGGATTTGACAGCTTGGTTTTTGGACTTAGATCATCATTTATCAGACAAACAAAAACGAATTGCAACCGAAGTAATTAAGGAAATCAAAGATAGATTGGATTTCTTGATGAATGTAGGTTTAGATTATTTAGCTTTAAGCCGAAGCTCAAAATCCCTTTCAGGTGGTGAGGCACAACGTATTCGACTAGCAACCCAAATTGGGTCACAACTGGTTGGTGTTTTGTATATTCTGGATGAACCAAGCATTGGTTTGCACCAAAGAGACAATGACAAGCTGATTCATTCCCTTGAGCAATTACGAGACATAGGTAACTCTGTAATCGTAGTTGAGCATGACAAAGACATGATTGAACGAGCCGATTATGTAATCGATATTGGACCTAAAGCCGGTAAATACGGTGGTGAAATAATCAGTATTGGAACTCCTGGAGAAACTTTGGCATCGAATACCATTACAGCTCAGTATCTGAATGGAAAAATGAAATTGGAAATTCCCAAAAAACGTCGTGAAGGAAACGGGAAATTCCTAAAATTAACCGGAGCTACTGGTAATAACCTGAAAAATGTTTCGATTGAATTGCCTTTGGGAAAAATGATTTGCATCACAGGAGTTTCCGGAAGCGGGAAATCGACATTGATTAATGAAACCCTCTACCCTATTTTGAATGCACACTATTTTAATGGTGTTAAAATTCCAAAACCGTATAAAAAGATTGAAGGTTTAGAGCATATAGACAAAGTAATTGATATTGACCAAAGCCCGATTGGACGAACACCGCGATCTAATCCTGCGACTTATACAGAGGTTTTTACCGAAATCCGAAACTTGTTTACAATGACTTCTGAAAGTATGATTCGAGGCTATAAAGCGGGACGTTTTAGTTTTAATGTCAAAGGTGGTCGTTGTGAAACCTGTGAAGGTTCCGGAGTACGTACGATAGAAATGAACTTCTTACCCGATGTGTATGTAGAATGTGAGACTTGCCAAGGAAAACGTTTTAACAGAGAAACATTAGAGATTAGGTATAAAGGAAAATCTATTTCGGATGTATTGGATATGACAGTAGACGAAGCGGTTCCTTTCTTTGAAAACATACCAAAAATCTATAGAAAAGTAAAAACAATTCAGGATGTTGGCTTGGGCTACATCACTCTTGGTCAACAAAGCACAACGCTTTCTGGAGGTGAGGCACAACGTATCAAACTAGCTGGTGAACTCTCTAAAAAAGATACCGGAAATACGTTCTATATTCTTGACGAACCTACAACAGGTTTGCATTTTGAAGACATCAGGGTATTGATGGATGTAATCAATAAATTGGTAGACAAAGGAAATACCATTTTGATTATTGAACACAATATGGATGTAATCAAACTGGCCGATTATATTATAGATATTGGCCCAGAAGGTGGAAAAGGTGGCGGACAACTTGTAGCAAAAGGTACACCGGAAGAAATTGCTAAAAATAAAAAAAGCCATACGGCACAGTTTTTGAAAAAAGAATTACTTTAGTAAAAGTTGAATTGAAAACGGATGCCCTAACCCCGATAGCAGTGGAAATCCTTTTTATTTTTCCTTTAAAAATGAAAAGATTAAAACGAATAGCGGGATAAAGCTCCTAAAAATAAAATAAATATGAGATTAGAAGATTTTGACAATGACGAGGATAAAGTTATCCAAGACAAACTGAAACAAAAAACTTGGAATGATATTAAAACCAACGACAGTTGGGCTATTTTCAAAATCATGTCCGAATTTGTAAATGGATATGATACAATGAGTCGTATTGGTCCTTGTGTGACTATTTTTGGTTCAGCAAGGATAAAACCAGAAGATAAGTACTATCTGCTTGCTGAGAAAATTGCTTATAAAATAAGTAAAGCCGGCTACGGAGTGATTACTGGTGGTGGTCCCGGAATTATGGAAGCAGGAAACAAAGGTGCGCATTTAGGTGGTGGAACTTCTGTGGGATTAAATATAGAATTGCCTTTTGAGCAACATTTTAACCCATATATTGACAGAGACAAAAACTTAAATTTTGATTATTTCTTTGTTCGAAAAGTAATGTTTGTGAAATACTCACAAGGTTTCGTGGTTATGCCAGGTGGTTTTGGAACTATGGATGAATTATTTGAAGCTATAACCTTAATTCAAACCAAAAAAATTGGAAAATTCCCTATCATACTAGTAGGAACCACTTTTTGGTCTGGATTGATTGATTGGATAAAAGCAGTATTAGTAGAAAGAGAACATACGGTAAGTCCTGAAGATTTGAATTTATTCAAACTGGTTGATACCGAAGATGAAGTAGTTACAGTCTTGGATAATTTCTATAAAAAATACGATTTGAGTCCTAATTTCTAAGACCCATCAAAAACAATTCTGACAATGTTATTTTGCCACGAATTGCATAAACTTCATACTAATTAATTCATATGAAATTTGTGCAATTCGTGGCATTTTTTAATTGATTAATCCTACTCTAAAATTATTGCAGTAAAATTGTTTTTAGAACACTTAAGTGCTTTTAAAACAATGCTTTTAATTCATCGTGTTTTGATGTATTTTGGCTAATAAAAACAGAACTTTTCTTAATTATTTGTAAATTGTATTAGTTTTATACTTTTAAGTAATCTTATACATCCCCAGATTGAAAACTTACGGTAAAATCATCCTATTTCTTATTGTTTTGTTCATTTCACAAAAGCAATACGCACAGCATCACTCCAAAATGTCTGTTGATGTAAATATGGATACCAAAACCTTATTTATTAATCAGGAAATCACTTATTACAATAAAAGTAACGATACTCTGTCATCTATCGTTCTAAATGATTGGAATAATGCTTTCTCTGATAAAGAAAGTCCGCTGGGTAAACGTTTTTCTGATGAGTTTTACAATCACTTTCACTTGGCGACAGTAGAAGAACGAGGAGGAACAATCAATTTGATAATTGAAGATGAAAACAAAAATGTTATTCTTTGGGAAAGAACAAAAAAACATCCTGATTATATTGAACTTCCATTAAATAAAAAATTGGAACCCAATCAAAAAACAACTTTACATCTATCCTACGCTTCAAAAATTCCCAGTGATAAATTCACCAAATTCGGTTATTCAGAAGACAGGATTTTGAACCTAAAAAACTGGTTCTTAACTCCTGCTCGCTATGAGGATCATCAATTTATTAAATACAGCAATGAGAACCTAGATGATATTGCCAATGCCGTTTCTGATTTTGTTATTAGTCTTAAAATTCCAAAAAACAGAACCATAACTACTGACTTGGATATCAATAACTCAACTCAAACTGAAACTCAGGCAACTTATACCCTAATAGGCAAAAAGATTCCCGATTTTAGTCTCATTATTGAAAAAAAATCCAGTTACGAAAGTTTTAAAGTTGGTGATCTGGAAATCATTACTAATCTCAGGGCTAGCTCTAAGGTAGAAGACAACCACAAAGCACTCCTTATTAATAGAATTGCAACCTTAGCAAAAGAACAAATAGGCACATATCCTTTTCAAAAAATAATAATTTCACAGGCTGATTATGACCGTAATCCGTTTTATGGGCTGAATCAATTGCCGAAATTCATGAGACCGTTTCATGATGACTTTCTGTTTGAAATTAAATTCCTTAAAACCTATCTGAATATTTTTCTAAGAAACAGTTTGCAATTAAATCCTAGAAAAGATAACTGGATTTATGATGGAATACAGGTTTTTACCATGATTGATTACATTGATAAATACCATCCAAGAAGCAAAATGATGGGATCTGCCTCTAAATTTTTCTTATTGAGAGGATTTAAAATGGCTCAAACTGATTTTAATGAGCAATACAGCTATTATTATATGCTTATGGCTCGAAAAAATCTTGACCAACCACTTAACTCGCCCAAAAACTCATTAATAAAATACAATGTTCAAATTGCCAATAAATACAAAGCTGGATTGAGCTTACAATATTTAGATCATTATCTTGGCCATGACTTGGTAGATAATGGAATTCGACAATTTTACACTTTAAATAAAGAAAGACTAACTACTGAAGCTGATTTTGAAAACATCCTGAAATCCAATACACCCAAAGACATTGATTGGTTTTTTAAATACATTATAAACAGCAGAGAAAATATTGATTATAAATTTAAAGACGTTTCAAGAACAAAAGACAGTATTACTTTCTTCGTAAAAAACAAAGGAGTTCCATTAGTTCCTATGCCAGTATTTGGAATCAGAAAAAACCAAATTATATTTAAAAGATGGCTAGAAACTAATGAAATAGACACTACCCTTATATTTGACAGAAAAAATATCGATAAATTAGTGCTCAACTACAATAATGAAGTGCCAGAATTTAATTTGAGAAATAACTGGAAATCATTAAAAACATTTTCGCTTAATCGTCCTTTAAAGCCAACTTTTTTTCAGGATTTAGAAGATCCACATTATTCACAATTTTTTTACAACCCCACCTTTTATTACAATCTTTATGACGGGCTTTCGCCTGGAATTAGTTTTTACAATTATAGCTTCTTCGACAAACCCTTTATGTATGTTTTGAATCCTATGTACTCCATAAACACAAAATCTATCGTGGGTAATTATTCATTTATCATCAATAAATATTATAGAACAGGAACAGTATATAATGTACGGTATTTATTAAGTGGCTCCTATTTTCATTATGCTCCAGATGCCGCTTATTTCAAATTAAATCCCAGCTTATCCTTATTTATAAGAGAACCCAATTATAGAGATAACAGAAAACAAAGCATATTTGTTAAATACAACATCATAAATAAGGAACCATCAGCCATTGTGGTTGACAGTACAGACAATTATTCTATTTTGAATCTTAAATATTACAACATCAAAACCGAGGTAACGAGTCATACTAAATTCTTTACTGATGTTCAATTTTCAGGCTATTTTGGAAAAATATCTGCCGAAATGGAATACCGAAAACTTTTTAACAACAAGCGTTTTTTTAATTCCAGGCTATACGGAGGAACATTTTTATATAATTCGAACAATACCCAAAACTATAATTTTGGGGTATCCAGACCCAACGATTATCTTTTTGATTATGATGTTTATGCCCGCTCTGAGACCACAGGTATTTTAAGCCAACAATATTTCCTTGCCCAAGGTGGATTCAAATCTTTTGTAACCCCTTCAGAATCTAATAAATGGTTAATAACAAGCAATATGAGTTATACAATTTGGAATTGGATTGATGCTTATGCTGATTTTGGATTTGTAAAAAATAAAGGTCAAAATAATACATTTATATATGATGGTGGTATCCGATTAAATTTGGTTCAAGATTACTTTGAATTGTTTTTTCCGGTATATTCATCAAATGGTTTTGAAATAGCGCAAAAAAATTATGGTGATAAAATAAGATTTATCTTCGTTTTTAATCCTAAATCATTAATTAATCTTTTTACCCGAAAATGGTTTTAATTCAAAACAAAAACTTTAAAATATTAAATAATTATTCGATAAATTAAAATAAAATTACATAATTCATAAAAATAAATATGTTTTACTAAAAATTATTTGTTAAAAATTTAGAAAAATACAAAAGTGTATAACGATATATAGATAGTTTTTGATTAGATTTGCAGCACAAAAAAAGCTATACTTTTAAATTATGATAAAAGAGAAAGTGAATACTGGTTTAACATTTGAAGACTTTAGAACCGAAGTCCTGAATGATTACAGAATCGCCATAATAAGCAGAGAATGTAGTTTATTAGGTCGAAAAGAAGTATTAACCGGAAAAGCCAAATTCGGAATATTTGGTGATGGTAAAGAAGTTCCGCAACTTGCCATGGCTAAATCCTTTAAAAATGGAGATTTCCGTTCCGGATATTATCGCGATCAAACTTTTATGATGGCCATAGGTGAATTGACAGTACAACAATTCTTTGCCGGATTATATGCACATACAGATATAAATCAAGAACCAATGTCGGCTGGAAGGCAAATGGGAGGGCATTTTGCAACCCATAGCTTAAATGAAGATGGATCTTGGAAAAACTTAACTGAACAAAAAAATTCTAGTTCAGATATTTCTCCTACAGCTGGACAAATGCCACGTTTATTAGGATTAGCACAAGCATCTAAAATATACAGAAATGTTCCAGGTATTGAAAATGCAAGCAATTTTTCTATAAATGGAAATGAAATTGCTTGGGGAACTATTGGAAATGCAAGTACATCTGAAGGTTTATTTTTTGAAACCATAAATGCTGCCGGTGTATTACAAGTTCCTATGGTAATGAGCGTTTGGGATGATGAGTACGGAATTTCTGTACATGCAAAACACCAAACTACCAAAGAGAATATTTCTGAAATCTTAAAAGGATACCAAAGAGAAGAAGGAACTAACGGATTTGAAATCCTTAAAGTAAAAGGTTGGGATTATGTAGATTTGATTGCTACTTATGAAAAAGCGGCAGAAATTGCACGTGAAAAACATATCCCAGTTTTGATTCACGTTGATCAACTAACACAACCTCAAGGACACTCAAGCTCTGGTTCACACGAAAGATATAAAAATGCAGCTCGATTAGCTTGGGAAAAAGATTTTGACTGTATTCGTCAGATGAAATTATGGATGATTGCCATTAACATTGCAACACCAGAAGAGATTGAAGCTATTGATCTAGAAGCTAAAAAAGAAGTTTTTGAGGGCAAAAAAGCCGCTTGGAATGCTTTTATTGAACCAATTGTAGAAGAACAAAACGAATTGGTAGCCATATTAGAAAGAGTAGCTGTTAGCAGTAATAGAAAAGAAGAAATTCTTAGAAATGTATCTAACCTAAAAGGGATTAAATCTCCTCTAAAAAAGGAAATATTGGTAATCGCACGTAAAACATTACGTTTGGTTATCAATGAAGAAGATAAATTAGAATTATCCCGTTGGATTACCAACTACATTAGCAAAACACAAGAAAAATTCAGCAGTAACTTATATTCAAACTCAGATTTGAATGTGTTTTCAGTTAAAGAAGTTCTACCAGTATATTCTGAAAACAACAAAGAAGATATCGATGGTAGAATGATCTTGAGAGATAACTTTGATGCTATTTTTTCAAAATACCCAGAAGCATTAATTTTTGGGGAAGATGCAGGAAATATTGGTGATGTTAACCAAGGTCTTGAAGGAATGCAAGAGAAATATGGAGAGTTACGCGTTGCCGATGTTGGAATTCGTGAAGCTTCTATATTAGGGCAAGGAATCGGAATGGCTTTAAGAGGATTACGTCCTATTGCCGAAATTCAGTATTTGGATTACCTATTATATGCTATCCAAATCATGAGTGACGATTTAGCCACTTTGCAATACAGAACCGTTGGAAAACAAAAAGCGCCACTTATTATTCGTACTCGTGGGCACCGCTTAGAAGGTATTTGGCATTCAGGCTCTCCAATGGGAATGATTATCAATGCCATTAGAGGAATTCACGTTTTGGTTCCAAGAAACATGACACAAGCAGCTGGTTTTTACAACTCTTTATTAGAATGCGACGAACCTGCTTTGGTTATCGAATGTTTGAACGGATACCGTTTGAAAGAAAAAATGCCTTTGAATTATGGTGAATTCAAAACACCAATTGGAGTTATTGAAACGCTGAAAACAGGAAACGATATTACACTTGTTTCCTATGGTTCAACATTACGATTAGTAGAACAAGCTGCCAAAGAACTACTTGAAGTAGGAATTGATTGCGAAGTTATTGATATACAATCTTTACTCCCACTTGATGTTAATCAGGATATTATAAAAAGTGTTGCAAAAACCAACAGATTATTGGTTATAGACGAAGATCTTCCAGGTGGAGCTTCTGCTTATATTTTGCAACAAATTTTAGAACAGCAAGACGCTTATAAATACCTAGACAGCAAGCCACAAACCTTGACTGCCAAAGAACATAGACCTGCTTACGGAACAGATGGAGATTACTTCTCTAAACCTTCTGCAGAAGATATTTTTGAAAAAGTATATGCTATGATGAACGAAGCAAATCCTTCAAAATATCCAAGTTTGTATTAATCAGTACAATTTAGAATTATAGAATCCCAATCTTAACCGATTGGGATTTTTTTATATCTTTATTTAAACTTATTTCGCAATGAAGCCCCTAAACGATTTGTTTTTAGATTTAAAAGATATTAAAGTAATAGATAATACTATTCCCTATCAACAATATACCCCTATAAATCTATCTCCTTCAAACCTTGAATTAAATCAATTAAACATTACTAATGCTAATGAATTTGAAAACTTTATAGAACATTTTTTAGCAACAAATAAGGCAAAAGTAGCATATGGAGGCTATAATGAAATTCGCAATCTATACAAACGAAGCACTTCATTTAATGATTCAGAGGAAAGAAACATTCATATCGGTTTAGATTTATGGATCAAAGCAGGAACACCCGTTTTAGCCGCTTTAGACGGAAAAGTACATAGTTTTCAATACAATAATAAAATAGCCGATTACGGCCCAACTATTATACTGGAACACCAAATAGAAAATCAAACTTTTTATACTTTATACGGTCATTTATCTCTAGAAAGTATTACTTCTATCAAAATAGGTAACTTTTTCACAAAAGGACAACAACTCGCTACATTAGGAGACTCGACTGTAAATGGTGATTATGCACCACATTTGCATTTTCAGATTATAAAAGACATAAAAGAAAATTTCGGAGATTATCCGGGAGTTTGCAGTAAAAGCAACTTGGATTATTATTTAGAAAACTGTCCTGATCCAAATTTACTATTGAAGATATCATAATCAAGGATAAAAAATTATTTCCGCTTTTTGACACATACCAAGATCTTGAAAAGCAATCATTTAACTTTTAATTTAGAAACAAGCAACATAATTTTAAGTACAAATCACTTATATTGAACGTTATAATAGATTACAGTTCTTTTTAAAAATCTATAACATTTAAATATCAATATCATGAAATTTATAAGTAAAATAGCAGTTTTGCTCATTGCTTTCAATTCATGGACAATGATAGTGCCTCAACAGGCAACTGCACAAGTTTCAATAAGTTTTCAGGTTTTTTACGATGATCTAAGCCCCTATGGCAGTTGGGTACTTAATACTCATTATGGATACGTTTGGCTTCCTGATGTTTCTCCCGGCTTCATTCCCTATGGTACTAATGGACATTGGGTATATTCTAACGTAGGATGGACATGGGTTTCTAATTATTCATGGGGATGGGCGCCATTTCATTACGGTCGATGGTATTACGACTATATTTATGGATGGATATGGGTACCTGATTACGAATGGGGACCAGCTTGGGTTGTTTGGCGAAGATCTGAAGGTTATTACGGATGGGCACCTATAGGTCCCGGAATTAGTATAAACATTGCATATGGTGGTAATTATATTTTACCTTATAATCAATGGATAGTAGTGAGAGATCGGGATTTAGGGCGAACAAACATCAATAACTATTATGTTAGAACTCCCGATAACAGCAGAATTCTAAAGAACTCTACCGTGATAAACAATATTAGGACAGACAACACTAGTCATGCAAGATACGGAATAGGCCCTAATAGAAACGAAGTACAAAGAAGCTCAGGAAATGCAATTACAACTTACACCGTAAGAGATAGAAATAAACCTGGGCATAATTTGAGCAATAGAGAGCTTAATATCTATAAACCTAGAGTTGAAAAACACAATGCCTCAGGGCAAAAACCTATTCCATATAAAGTCATAAGTATGAAAGACGCAAAGTCTACAAAGCAAAGTAATACTAGAACTAATCCATCGCAACAAAAGCGCTATGATCAACCTACTCAACAACCACAACAGAAACATCAAGAACAACCCAAACAGCAACAACGTTATGATCAACCTGCTCAACAACCACAGCAGAAACGTCATGAACAACCCAAACAGCAACAACGCTATGATCAACCTGCTCAACAATCACAGCAAGATCGTGGTCAACACATGAAACAACCACGTTACGAGCAACCTGCTCAACAACCACAGCAGAAACATCATGAACAACCCAAACAGCAACAACGTTATGATCAACCTGCTCAACAGCCACAACAAGATCATGGTCAACCTATGAGACAACCACGTTACGAGCAACCTGCTCAACAACCACAACAAGATCGTGGTCAACATATGCAACAACCACATTACGAACAACCTGCTCAACAACCACAACAGGATCGTGGTCAACATATGCAACAACAGCATTCACAAAAACATAATTAATGTCTAATTTTTAAAACTTGATGAGTCAAAACATCAAATACCAAACATAACAATCTCACATTTAGACAACATAAGTGAACACTTTAATTCAATAAATCAACGTAGTAACCAAAATCAAAAGCAATGAAAACAATAAAAATAATCCTGACTCTTATCTTTCTTGGATTTTTAACGAATTCATGTAATGATGATAACGATGATAGTAATAATGCCATGAAAGCAACTTATCCGTATACCGTTTCCATGACTGATGCTCCAGGCCCATATGAAGCTGTACTTATAGACCTTAAAGGTGTTGAAATAACTGGAAATAATGGACAAACAGTTGCACTAAATGTGATTCCGGGTATTTACGACCTTCTAGAACTATCAAACGGAACAACAACACTTATTGCTACCGATACATTAGAAAGTGCCAATGTGGAGCAAATAAGACTCATATTAGGACCTAATAATTCCGTTGTAGTAAATAACATAAGTTACCCTTTGAGTACGCCCAGTGCAGAACAATCAGGATTAAAACTTCAAGTGCATCAAACCCTTCAAAGCGGCATAATTTACAATGTACTTCTCGATTTTGATGCCAATCAATCTATAGTTGCTCAAGGCAATGGCGGTTATAAACTTAAACCGGTTATTAGAACAATAGAAACCGCAATAAGCGGAATCATCAAAGGAAAAATTTCACCAATGGGCACTTTGGCTGTAGTTAGTGCCACTTCGGATGTTGCTTATTCTACAAATGTAAATGACAGCGGTGATTTCCAACTTTTAGGACTTCCTCCAGGAACTTATACTGTGACCGTCACACCAGCATCACCCTTGCTCCCTGTGACCATAAGTGGAGTCGTCGTTACTGCAGGACAAACAACGGACATAGGAACAATAACTTTTTAGTCCCGATGCAGCGATAGATTTCGCGAAGAAAATTAAGAATACCAATTGAATTCATTTTTTTTACCAAAAACACCTCCCTTTTCATAAGAGTGAGGTGTTTTTATTTGAAATTGAATCAATTATGATTATTTTAAAGACAATTTTTCTTGCAATATTTTATAAGAAGACGTATATCGAATCTAAAAATTCATTATTTTTACTATCTAACTCTATATAAAATGAATTCAAAAGAGCAACTAATTCATAAATTTTATACCGCTTTCGCGAATGCTGACACTAAAACTATGTGCGAATGCTATCATCCGAAAATTAAATTTTATGACCCTGTTTTTGGTCTATTAAAAGAGAATGATGCATGCCAAATGTGGAAGATGTTGATTGAAAAAAGCAAAGGCAATATCAAAATAGAATTTTCAGATATTAAAGCGGATGAATACATGGGATCCGCAAATTGGATTGCAACCTATAATTTTAGCAAAACCAATAGAAAGGTAATAAATCGAATCGAAGCCCAATTTCAATTTAAGGATGGCTTAATCATCAAACATACTGATGATTTTTGCATCTGGGAATGGTCTAAACAAGCTTTGGGCTTTAAGGGATTATTATTAGGATGGACCGGTTTCATGGAAATGAAAATTCAAAAACAATCACTTACCACTTTAAAACACTACCAAGAAACAACATTAGTATAATGGCTATTGAAACTCTAAAAACCCTATTTAACCGAGATTTAAATAAACTAAAAACAGAAATCGGGTCGTACCAAAATGAGAGCAGAATTTGGTCTATAGATAAAAATATATCAAATTCAGCAGGAAACCTGTGCTTACACTTAATCGGGAACCTAAACACCTATATTGGAGCTCAAATTGGAAAGACAAATTACATTAGGAATAGAGAACTCGAGTTTACACAAAAAGACATTCCACAAGCGGAATTAATAACCAAAATCGAAGCTACAATTGTTGTTGTAAATGACGCGCTTGTCCAATTAACTGATGAGGAATTAAAGGAAGAATATCCACTTTTAGTTTTTGAAACAAAGACTTCGACAGAGTTTTTATTAATTCACCTCACAACTCATCTTGCTTACCACTTAGGACAAATAAACTATCACAGGCGTCTATTAGACAATTAAAAGCGATCCAAATTAAGCGGCCAAATCCCATCCTTACTATACCATAATTGCCCTTGCAAAACTTGTAACGGGCAATCAAAATTATTTGTATATAAAGCTCCCGTCCCTAATCCTTGAGGCATTAAATTATGTTGCAAAAATGTCCATTGAGCAATAGCATTTAGACCTATATTACTTTCTAAAGCCGAGGTAATCCACCATCCAATATTATACTTTTCAGCCAAGGAAATCCACTCCTGCGCACCTCTAAAACCGCCTATAAAACTAGGCTTCAAAATGATGTATTGCGGCTTAATCTTAGTCAATAATTTTTCTTTTTCAGCCTTTGTAAAAACCCCGATCAGTTCCTCGTCTAACGCGATAGGAAAAGGAGTGATTTTACACAGCTCTGCCATACTGTCAGTGTTGTTTTTTTGAATTGGCTGCTCAATACTATGCAACACAAAACCAGCTAGTTGATTTAATTTATATAAAGCTTCATTTGAATCGAAAGCACCGTTCGCATCCACTCTAATTTCAACTTGTTCCGGAGTAAAATGTTCTCGAATAAATTGCAATAATTGCAGTTCTTTATCAAAATCTATAGCCCCAATTTTGAGTTTTATACAACGGAAACCATCAGCCAATTTTTCTTCTATTTGTTGCTTCATAAAAGACTCCTCACCCATCCAAACCAAACCATTAATCGGGATCGATTTTATACCTTTTGTAAAGTCGGAAGGAAAGAGCAAAAATGGAGTTTCACTAACCAAAGATTGGAACGCCATTTCGACCCCAAACTGTATCGAAGGAAACTCAATTAAAGCATCCCAAAGTTCATCTTTCCCCAAATGAATATTCGCGCAAGTCCATTGTAATTTTTCTTCATAATCGGGACGATCATCAGCACTCAAACCTCTTAAGATTCCACACTCACCTATCCCCTTTTTCCCGTCTTGTTCTAAGACAATAAACCAAGTTTCTTTTTCGGTCATCACACCACGAGAAGTTCCTGATGGACGTTTGAAGTTTAGAATGTATTTGTGGTAAGAAGCAAACATGTTTTGATTTTTGGATTATTTGATTATTGGACTTTTCATTATTCTTTTATCAACTTCAGCACTCTTTCAAAATCCTCGTTTTGGATTCCAGCTTTTTGGAAAGCTTTAAAATCTAACTCTGTTTTTTGAACCCAACTCAAACTATCGGTTACGTTTTGTTTTTGATATTTTTTATAGATCGTTTTAGCTTCTTTATAATTATCATTCAGCAAGTATGCGTGCGCCAAATTCAATTTAATCAACAACTCTGTATCATCAAGTTTTTCACCTTCTTGCAGGTATTTTAAGGCTTTTCCGTATTGCTTAGTCATCAGGTAAGCATTCCCAATGGCGCTATAATCCAGAACCGTACCTTTACCATCATTTATAATTATCCCTAATTTTGCAATTGCATCGCCGTATTTGCCTTGTTTTACCAAAAGCGACGCTTGGTTACGCAAATCAGCATAAACAGTGTTAGAAGTGCTCGTTTCACCAAAACAACTATTCCCTGAATCCTTAAAGAACTTAGAACGCTCTACCGGCAATAATTTTTGAAATTCCTGAAACTTATATTTTGTTTGGATTTTATCCAGCACACAAACACAAAAATCATCTGAATTAATCATTTTTTGAGCCAAATTAGAAGTTTTACATTGCTCAATAATGCTTCTTCTATTCTCAAGACTCCAGCCACGGCTTAATTTTTTATCAACCCAAGGCACAACTTCCAAAATGATTTTTTGATTCATGATCCAGTTTTTGCTTTCAAAACCAAACCACATGGCATTTCCTTTCAAACAGGTTGATTTTTCTACAGAAAGTCGCTTGGCATCTTTACTTACCGGTTCATCCTGAACCAAGCAGGACTCTAAGGTTTTACCCGAATCTTTGTACTCAGAAGCTAATTTATCTGTTGAAAAAATAGCATAAGTACACTTATCGTCTCCCGATATTTTTGACAAAACAAAAACAGCTCCGGCTGATCCTTGACTAATCCCAGTAGGATCCGGAATCGATTTTAAAACTGAAACCAAACTACTCGCCAATTGCTGATTTTGATCTAAAAGTGTGATTCTATATACAACTTCAGTAGTTCCTAAAGGCAGATCCTCCGTTTTGATAACAATTCGGTCTCTAGCTGAAACATTGACTTCTTTAGTGGTAGATCTGTCTTTATCCCAATAGCCGTCTTGTTGCGAAAAAGTATTTATAGTAATTTGTAGTGCAATAAATAATAGAAAATATTTTTTTCTCATTATGAAAATATTGGTCTTTCTTTAAAATGAAAGATATTAAATTTATAGAACGGCCTAGTCCTGAAAAACAGAATTAAGACTTGAGAAGACAACTAGCGAAGTAAAAAAATCTAAATTACAATTCGATATAACCACCAATTTCAAGTAACATCAAATCTTTTCCTTTGTCAAAAAACTTCTTGATAGCTTCCTCATGATTAATCTCAATATAACCAAACGTATCGTAGTGCATACCAAGAATTTTATCGCAAGCCACAAAATCTGAAGCAATTATGGCATCATCAACATCCATCGTAAAATTATCTCCAATTGGCAAAATAGCCAAATCAAGCTTGGTTCGCATCGGGATTAATTTCATATCCATTGTAAGTGCAGTGTCCCCAGCTATGTAAATATTTTTATGTTCACCCTCTATTACAAAACCACCTGGATTCCCACCATTACTCCCATCAGGAAAAGTACTGGAATGTACTGCATTGACATATTTTAGCTTTCCGAAATCAAAACTCCAACTCCCTCCATGATTCATAGGATGATTTTTAAATCCCTTCGCTCCATAATGAGTAGCTATTTCATAATTGGAAACAATTACTGCTCCTGTTCTTTTAGCAATAGCTTCTACATCCAGAATATGATCGCCATGCGCATGGGTAATCAGAATAAAATCAGCTTTCAGGGTATTAATATCAATATGCGCCGCTTTTGGATTGGCTGAAATATAAGGATCAACAAGTATGTGCTTACCACTCACTTCAATCCCCAAAGAGGCGTGACCATAGAATGTTACTTTCATTTTTTTTTATAAGCTTAAAAATTGAACATAAAATTGATTTTGACTTACCTTCCTCCCAAAAAGGCATTTACAAAAATGTCTGAAATCAAAGAAATCATACATAACGAAAGTAATATAGAAAGGAAAAAGGTACTCAATGCCACTTTCTTTAATTCAGGATCAAGCAATTTTGGATCTTGATTTTTAGACACTGTGATTAAATGTTTTGTCAACGGAATATAAGCCAATACAAACAAATATTGATCGAAACGAAAATCATTCAATATAGCAAAAACCAGCACAGACACCATTGCTGAAATTATCAAAAAGTAATGGTATTTTTTGGCTGCTTCAGCACCAATTTTTACTACTACGGTATTCTTTCCAGACTTAGCATCCGAAGCCTGATCACGCATATTGTTCAGATTCAAAACTCCAACGCTCAATAATCCAACAGCAATCGCTGGTAAGATCAAAACTAAGTCCAATTGTTTTGAATACAAAAAATTAACTCCTATAGTACTCACCAAACCAAAAAACACAAAGACAAAAATATCTCCGTATCCACGATATCCATAAGCAGAATTCCCTACTGTATAACGAATCGCAGAAGCTATAGCTAAGATCCCCAATACTAAATAGAATAAGGAATACACAAGATTACTCTCTCCAAAAGCAACATAAATCAATAATATTGCAGAAAGCAATGTAAGTATTGAAGTTATCACTAAAGCACGTTTCATAGCTTGTGGAGTGATTACTCCACTTTGGATAGCACGTTTTGGTCCTACTCTATCTTCATTATCGGTTCCTTTAACGCCATCTCCATAATCATTGGCAAAATTAGACAGCACTTGCAATCCCAAAGTCGTTAGCAATGCAAAAGCAAATATTTTCCAACTAAAAACATCTGTTGGAGTATCTATATTCTCAGTAGGTCTAAGTGCATACATACTTCCCACTATAATTCCGGAAACTGATAATGGTAATGTTCTTAATCTTGCGGCTTCAATCCAGTGTTTCATTATATTTTTTTATTTAAAGTTTAAAGTTTCGTATTTTCAGACTCCAAATTTGAAATCTAAAACTTGAAACTATTTTTCTACATCCAATTACTATCGGACGTTTCCATTTCGTATAACCAAAGGTTGACGTATTGTTTTATGGTTGTAAAATTACCTAATTGAAAAGCAATATTTCCGCCAGCGGTATGCAAAGTTAAGGAACCAATATTGATATTTTTATGCCAAAAAAGTTGTGATACAGTAATCGCCTGAATCTTACTAGGTTCTATAATTTCATTACTAATATCCCATGCTCCACTTTGTAGAATTATAAAATCATCATTGATAAAAAGGCGATTATTTTTGTAAATAAAAAACTGAATCAGCCCCATAAAAACAACAAAAAACATTACCAAATAATCAATCATTGGCATTTGTGTCACAACAAAATCTCTAATAAAATAAAAGCCTAACAAAGGTAAACCTATGGTTAAAAACACTGAAAATCCCAACTTTCTAAAATTTGGCTTTAACATAACACCTTTCTCAGGTATTTTTTGAAACAACAATTTCAAAATAGCATCTTTTTCCGGTCTACTACAACCCGGAATATCAATAGCTAATTTATGTGCTTCTTTTTCACCATTTGCAGCCTGCTTGATTTTAAGTTCTAAAACATTCATTTTCTTTTGCAAAAAATTCTGTGTTATACTGGTAATTTGAACTTTTTCAGGCTTCACAATCGTACTTCTGGTATTCAATAAACCATAGGAAAGCAACAATGAACCCTTTTGTCTCGTAATTTTATAATCAAAATAAGTAAATACTGTTTTGATTAGATTAATAACAATTACAGCAAGAAAGAAAAGAATAAAAAGTATTAGAAACACATTGACTATTTGTCTTTTACCTACATAATCCTCAATATTTTCATCCTGTAAAACATCTCGTCCTGTGATTTGTTTGATATGATCGAAAACCGTGAAGAAAAAAGCCAGTAATACAAAAAAGCTCTTTACATAATTTGAAGTAATTCCAATTTTTATCAAACTTAAAAAACTGATATTTATAAAAGGAATATCGGTTTCAACTTGTTTTTCTACTGGAATTTCGGTTTGATCAATACTGCCATCCTCAATTACTCTCTTTTTTTCATTTTCTAATAAACGAACTTTCAGGTCTAATGCCAATGCATGTGAAATCGCTTTGATATCGGCTTCTTTTTTATTGGATCCAGCAGTATCAACCGCTAATTCGTAAACCCCAACCACTCTTTGAATAAAAGACTGATTGATATTTACTTGTTGTATTTTATGAAGTTGTATAGCTGTTTTTGTTTTATTAAAAACACCTTCAGTTATAATAAATTCATCATTTTCCTGATCTATATAAAAGGTAAAGTTCCTATATCGTAAATAAGCAATAACTCCAATAAAGGCAAAAACAGCAATCGTTCCTGCCAATAAATACCCTTTATTAATTTCATTGAACTTGAAAATCCAAATAACCAGAATTGGCCAAAATGCTTTTAGATATCCTTGAAGCGAATAAACAAACATGACAAAAATCCCCACAATGGATTGTCGCTGGGGTTGACTAAAATCACCTTCCATTATAGTTGTTTTTGAATTTTACCCATCAACAATTGCTTGATATTTTCGGCTTCTTCTTTGACAATTCCAGGAATCTCTATATCACTAGAACTCCCACCAGCAGTAAAAATTTCTATTTTGGCTAAACCAAAAAACCTTGAAATCAATCCTTCATGTAAAGCTACGTGTTGCACTCTATTATATGGAATTACAAGTGTGTTCGTTGCAATTACTCCATGTCTGAATAAAACATCATGTTGTCTAAATGCAAATCCTTTTTTCTTGAATGCAATTCTAGAAAAGAATAATACTACAACTACCATACAAGCAAAAGCAATGCTAAATTCTAATACAAATGAAGCAAGGAGATCATTAAAAAATAACGTGAGTCCCACTCCTATTCCAATAATCAAAAAGAAGACTGTTAGACTTATTAAAGTTACTTTCCAATAATTAGGATGCAAAACCGAGAATTGTACTTCCTCAAATTTTGGAAGCAGTGTAGTATCTATGGTTTCGTTTGTGAAGTTTTCCATTTTTATTTTTTGGGTTCAGGTTTTAAGCTTCTCGTTTCGAGTTTCGAGTTTCAGGTTTCAGGTTTCAGATTTCAAAAAAAACTAACTTGAAATCTGAAACCACCAATCTTTAAATCTTTAAATCTTTCAATATCTCTTTATGGCAACCATTTTTTCTCAAAATTCGGCTTACGTTTTTCAAGGAAAGCATTTCTTCCTTCTTTAGCTTCTTCGGTCATATAGGCTAATCTTGTCGCTTCACCAGCAAAAACCTGTTGTCCAACCATACCATCATCAGTAAGGTTCATGGCAAATTTTAGCATTTTGATAGCCATAGGTGATTTTCCTAAAACTTCCTGAGCCCATTGATAAGCTGTCTCTTCTAGTTCAGCATGAGGGATAACCGCATTAACCATCCCCATTTCAAAAGCTTCCTGAGCTGAATAATTACGTCCTAAAAAGAAAATTTCACGAGCTTTTTTCTGACCTACCATTTTGGCAAGATAAGCTGATCCGTATCCTCCGTCAAAGCTTGTTACATCAGCATCCGTTTGTTTAAAAATAGCATGCTCTTTACTAGCCAATGTCATATCACAAACTACGTGCAAACTGTGTCCTCCTCCAACAGCCCAACCTGGTACTACGGCTATAACTACTTTTGGCATAAAACGAATTAAACGTTGCACTTCAAGAATATTCAAACGGTGTTGACCATCATCTCCAACATAACCTTGATGTCCACGTGCATTTTGGTCACCTCCACTACAAAAAGAATACACTCCATCTTTAGACGAAGGCCCTTCGGCAGAAAGTAAAACTACCCCTATTGAAGTATCTTCTTGAGCGTCATAAAAAGCCTGATACAATTCTGATGTTGTTTTTGGTCTAAATGCATTTCGTACATCAGGTCTATTGAATGCTATTCTAGCTACTCCATTGCATTTTTTATAGGTTATATCTTCAAATTCTTTGGCGGTAATCCAATCCATTTTGTATTAATTTTAAATTATTTTAGCGTAAAAATAAACCATTTTTTTTATTTTTCTGAACAATTTGTAGCTATTCACTTGGAACTTTTGGCTGTTCAAAAAAATCAACCCAAAAATGGGCTAAACTTCGAACAAATTTTATCAAATATTATACAAAAAAGTATCTTATTTTTTCCATTCATTGCAGTAAAGACAATGGCTTTCATAAAAACATTTCAAAATAGTAAAACAGCCAAATAATAGAAAATGAAATGTTAATTTCAGATACATTTTCAATAGTTCTTCGTAAATTTAATTGTCTTTTAATCATGGAAACAGTTCCATTTTTAAGAGAAGATTGCTAACTAAATTATTAACTAAATTTTTTATTTTTGAAAAAAGCCGTAATTTTTGTCGCTCTATTATCTGTTGTATTTTTCTCGAATTGCAAAAACAAGTCTGAAGCTACTTCAGAAGAGCAAATGGAACAAACTGTTACAGACAGCACTGCTACTGTTACAGATAGCATTAAAACAGACAGCACCAAAACAGATGAAGTAACACCTGAGGTTGTAACTAAAGATACATTGACAACTCCTGCTGGAAAATAAGAATTCATAATTTTTCTAAAGGACATTTTTCAATTTTCTTTTAATAAATGATGAAACCCAATGGTTAAAATGTGAAAATCTCTTTGATGTCACCTGAATAAGCAAACCATTTCAAGACAAATAAATTCAATCAAGCGATTTATGAAAGTACTTTTAGATCGTCTTGTTCTTAATGTATCTTTGTGCAGATAATACTTCAATAATAGAAGATTTTTCTAAGCAAAAATATTTAAATGAATTTCTAACAATAAACTAGGCTAATCCTAAAAAGGTTAGCCTAATTTATTATATCTAAAACCCGTATTCTCAAGCTAAAGTTAACATGTCATCATTTCTTGAAAATGATCCAAAAATTCTGAAACATTTTTCACTACATTTGCACCGTTTTTTATATAGAGAGTACCAGCTTTATTTTTCATTTCATCCCTGAATGATAACTTTTGAAGTTTCTTTTTATATCAAATCATTATACAAATAACCCCCAAGATATTAATAACATTAAGCTTGACATGACTCAAACAAAAATATTTTTAAGTTTCGTTCTCTTAACCCTAACAGGTTTTACTGTATTTTCTCAACAAGTTGAGAATAATAATACCCCACAAGACATCAATTTAAATCATTTTGATAATTTGGTAGCAGTAAATGATGTAAACGTAACTACTCCAGATTCTCTTTACAACAGCACTTCTTACAACAATACAACAACACTAATAGACACTACATTAGTAAAACAAAATACTCCTGTCTACCCTCCCGCTTTTAGAGATTATAGAAGATTAGGATATGATACAGCTATGTATCTTGGTGCTGCCGTTGTTGCTTTTGGTATTCTCTATGCTATGCCGGAGAGTGCGACCAATTGGGACAAAGAAGCCATGAAAGAAAATGGCATTACCTATAAATGGAAACAAAATGTAAAAGCCGGACCAGTTTGGGATGAAGATGACTGGGTTCTAAATTATATTACCCACCCTTATTCTGGGGCTGTTTACTATATGACATCCAGAAGTAGTGGTTTTACCATTTTTGAGTCTTTTTTATATTCAGCTTTTATGTCTACTTGCTTCTGGGAATACGGAATTGAAGCTTTTGCTGAAATCCCTTCTAAACAAGATTTAATAGTAACTCCCGTAATAGGATCAGCATTAGGTGAAGGTTTTTTCTATGCCAAGAAAAGCATTATAAAAAATGACAGAAGAGTATTGCGCTCTAAATTTTTAGGATACACCTCTTTGCTACTTATGGATCCATTCAATACTATATTGGATAGTTTTGGTTACAAAGAAAGACAAAAAACACAATTAAGTTTAGCTCCAGTTGGATTTGACAAAGGTGCAAATAAAGCCATTTGGGGGCTTACCTTTAACATGCAATTTTAATTAGTAAGAATTAAAAAACCATTGATAATCTATTTATTAAATCATTTCTTTCAATAGTTTTACAATACTCCTCAAAAGAGTTAAAATTTTCATTTAAAGTGAAAAAAAATTGGTAATTAACAATCATCAATAGAAATAATTATTACTTTTATCACCTGCTAATCAGTATTTTACATTCAATCAATGTTAATTATTAGTTCCGGTTAGCATATAGATAGTTCACTGATTTATTAACCTAAAAAATGATTTTTTTGAGTAAATTTGAAATTATTGTCGCTTCTATTTTTATGGTTTTAAATTATATTATTATTTCTAAGACTATTTCAAAATACAAGCACATAAATATGAGTTTTTGCAGAAATAGTATGAATTAAAAAGTAACACCTAAGGGTTAACAAAAGATTTACGGTTCAACAATTGTATTTTGCATAAATGCTGAATTGTTTCAGGAAAAGTAAACTTTCAATGTATAAATTAACCAATGGTCTTATTGTGAAATTGTTTCTTTACAAAATAAGCAGATGCTTTTTATTTATAGACAAACCATTTAATAAAGAAATTTAAACTTTAACAATATCAGTATCTATATACTTTAGATATTTTGAAGAACTTAAATATACTTTTGAGGATGCAAGGAATTTATTTTATTTCTGTTCAATACTACATCGTTAAAAACAGAAATAAAGAGAGAAAGACTAGTCAAAATGATTAGTCTTTCTTTTTTTATACGGATTATACCAATACACATTTTTTTTACCATTATTTGTTTTATTTTCGCTCAAAAAAAACTTAACCAAAATGAAAACACGATTTCTATCTATTGCTTTACTTAGCCTAGCTTTTAATAGCTATGCTCAAAAGTATGAATTCCAAACCATTAAAGATATTGAAGCAACACCTATCCTTTCCCAAGATAAAACAGGTACTTGCTGGAGCTTCTCTACTACTTCTTTTTTAGAATCCGAAATTATCCGTATAACAGGTAAAAAAATAGATTTATCTGAAATGTACAATGTTCGAAATACCTATCCAAAAAAAGCCTCAAATTACATTATGCGACAAGGAAAAGCGCAATTTAGCGAAGGTGGATTAAGCCATGATGTTATTAATAGTGCTAGAGATTTTGGCTTAGTACCACAAAGTGCCTATTTCGGTTTAGTACAAAATGAGACTACCTATAATCATTCTGAAATGGTTGCAGTTCTTGAATCTATGCTAAAAACTTATGTTTCAAATCCTGCAAAAAAACTTTCTCCACACTGGAAAGAATCAGTTTCTGCAATTTTAGATATCTACTTAGGAAAAAATGTAACTGAATTTACATACGAAGGGAAGAAATATACTCCGGCCACCTTTTTAGAAATGACTAAAATTAATCCGGCTTCTTATATCGCTATTTCATCATTTACTCATCAGCCGTTTTACAAACCATTTTTATTAGATATTCCAGATAATTTCTCCAATGGTCTTTTCTACAATCTACCATTAGAGGAATATATTCAAAATATTGATAATGCTTTAGATAATGGATACACTGTAGCTTTGGATAGTGATGTGAGTGAAAACACTTTCTCCAGCAAAAATGGTATAGCTGTAATTCCTGCCAGTTCAGATGATGAAAAAGCAATTCTAACAGAGATTAAACCTGAAAAAAGCATCTCTCAAGAATACCGTCAACAGGAATTTGAAAATCTTAACACAGCAGACGATCATCTAATGCACATTGTTGGAAAAGTAAAAGACCAAAATGGAAATATTTACTATAAAGTAAAAAATTCATGGGGTACAATTGGACAAAATAATGGTTTTATTTATATGAGCGTTCCTTATATGAAACTAAAATCAATTTCTGTTTTATTACATAAAGATGGATTATCTAAAAAAACCAGAACTAGTCTAGGTGTATAACACTTTTTCTATTGTTCATACAATCAAAAAAAGCGAAAAACAATATTGTTTTTCGCTTTTTTTATGACTCTTTTTAAACCTAAATCTGCATTATAAAATTAGATTCGAAGAATAAAATTATTCTTTAACCAAGTAAATTCCGTCCTCTTTTATCTCGATTAATTTTTCTTTGTATAAAGCACCAATAGCTTTTTTGAATGTCTTTTTACTCATTTTTAAGACCGTCTTGATGTCTTCAGGATGTGAGTTATCCGTTAATCGTAAAAATCCTCTACTAGCTCTCAATTCATCCAGAATTTTTTCGGCATTTGGTTCAACATTTTGATAGCCTTGCATTTGTAAAGACACGTCAATTTTATTATCAGGTCTAATGTTTTTAATATAGCCACGCATGCGATCTCCTGTACGAATAGAATCATCATACACCTCATCTTTATACAACAAACCTTTGTGTTTTTCGTTGATGATCACATTGATTCCTAATTCAGTTATATGAGAAACAATTAACTCTACTTCTTCACCTTTTTCAACAGTGAGATGGTCATTATTTAAAAATTGATTCAATTTACTTGATGCTACCAAACGATTGGTCTTTTTATCCATGTATAGATAAACCAAATAACGTTTTCCTTTCTCCATAGGACGCGCTTGTTCCTTAAACGGAACCAAAATATCCTTCTCCATTCCCCAATCCATAAAAGCACCTATTTGATTGGTATAATTTACACGCAAAAGTGCAAATTCATTCAATAAGATATAAGGCTCCAGAGTTGTAGCAACCGGACGTTCTTCATGATCCAAGTACACAAAGACAATAAGCTCCTCGCCTATTTCAAATTCATTGGGTACATATTTATTAGGTAAAAGTATATCGTGTTTCCCTTCTGGATCTTTTTCCGGGTTTCCTAAAAACAACCCCACTTTGGTATCACGCAATATAGTAAGCGTATTGTATTTTCCTATTTCAATCATTTTTATCGAGGTTCTAAGTTGCCGAGCAACTAAGTTTAAAATGCAAATGTACGAAGTTTGAAAATGGGAATTAGAAAAACATTTCCAATAAAAAAAGCGCCCATATAAGGCGCTTTCATAATAGTAATGTTATTTTAATTGTACGCACTTTCACGTCCAAAATGCTTAGTCAGCAAATAATAGAAAACGGCTCTATATTTATTTCTATTTGACCTTCCGTATTGCTCTAGTACAGTATCAATTCCTTCCTTAAGAGCCGGGCCATCTGGCAAGCCTAACTTCTTAATTAAGAAATTTTTTTTAACAGTATCAATCTCCGATTTTTGAGTTCCGGCTATAATTGAGGAATCAGGGTTAAATATGGATGGACCACATCCAATAGTTACTTTTTTTAATAAATCCATTTCTGGATTAATCCCGCATTTTTCTTTCAAGTCGGCTGCATACTTTACAATTAATTCGTCTTTTGCGCTCATAAAAATATAATTAAGGGTTATTCATTCATTTATAACTACCTCAAATTTAATAATTTATTGAATACATGTACGATTTTTATTCACTTTTTTATTGTTAAATTTTTAATCAGCGTAATACAATTCGTTGATACTCTTAAATCATTACAACAAACGCGTTGACATTGTTAATGCAACTACGTCAGCTCCTTAAAATACTGCAATAAGACAACATTATTTTCTAATGTTGGAGTAAAAACTTCTAGAATACTTGGTTTTTCATTTTGATTGTATAATGAATCTAATTCTTTTGACAAGCTTGTTTCATCATTGGCAACAGCATAATCAAAGCCATACATTTTTGCTAAATGTTCTGCTGTCAAGCCATGAGACGTTTCGAAATAAGTATTAAAAACAGGTGTTTCTTCGTGTCCTGGCAAAATTCTAAAAATGCCTCCACCCCCATTATTTATCAAAATAATTTTGAAATTTTTCGGAATATAACTGTTCCAAAGAGCATTACTGTCATATAAAAACCCGATGTCACCTGAAATGAAAACGGTTGGTTTTGTACTGGCAAAAGCTGCACCAATGGCTGTTGATGTACTACCATCTATCCCACTGGTTCCTCTATTGCAATACACTTCGATAGATGGATCTATTGCTATTAATTGAGCATAACGTATCGCCGAGCTATTACTTATTTGTAATTGGCATGATTTAGGCAAAGTAGAAATCACTTGATCAAAAACTTTAAAATCTGTAAAAGGAGTTTTAGACAAATAGATTTCGTGTTTTTCTTTTCGCAATGCTTTAACTGCATTCAGTTGAGAGAAATAATCACTTTCTATTCTTGAGGTCAAAGGCAAAAAGGCTTCGAAAAAAGTATTAGGGTCAGCCTCAAAATGCTGAGTCAAACAACCAAATGTATCATAGGCTCTCAATGTGTCGATATGCCAATGGTGTTCTGGTTTGTATTTTCTCAAAAAGGCTTTAATACGTTTAGAGACTACCATTCCGCCAAAAGTGATTAAGATTTCTGGGCGATATGCTTCAAAATCTTCTGCCGTAAAAGGTGTAATGATTGTATCTATATTGCTTATAAAACTTTGATGATGCAAATTTGAAGTGTTTTCGGTCATCACTACAATCGATTCATCATTAGCAAAGCTTTCAATAACCTTTTTAGAAATTGAATTGGGTTCGTTTACTCCAATAAGTATTAATTTTCGGCTAGCATTGTTCCAAAGATTAGCATATTGCTGCAACTCTTTAGTCTCTATTGCCTGTTGCTCTTTTGCGGAAGCGAAAACTGTACTATTAACACTTAGCTCCGAAACCGTTTCGTACAAAGGCTCTTCAAAAGGAGCATTGATATGCGTTGGTCCTTTTTTATCAATAGCAGTATTAATGGCTTCATTTATTTTTCGATCGTTTTCCTCCGAAACCTCTTCAACCAAATTAGCATTGTACAAAGAATGATTTGCGAATACATTTTCCTGACGAATGGTTTGCCCATCGCCAATGTCTATCTTACTTTGTGGTCGATCCGCCGATATAACAATTAACGGAATCTGACTGTAAAATGCCTCTGCAATTGCAGGATAATAGTTTAATAAAGCCGAACCTGAGGTACAAACAAGCACTGTAGGCTTCTGGGTTTGCTGAGCTATTCCCAAAGCAAAAAAAGCAGCTGCACGTTCATCAGCAATACTGTAACATTGAAAAGCGGGATTGCTTGCAAAACCTATCGTTAAGGGTGCATTTCTTGAACCTGGAGATATAATAATGTTAGTGATTCCTTTGGCTAAAAAAATTTGGAGTATACTTTGAGCTAGTGGTATTTTGGGGTAAATCATTTAAAAAGTTTAGAAAGTTTAGAAAAATTTAGAAAGTTTAGTACCAAACAAACTTCTAAAAACTGTTTTGCAAAGTTACAAAGTTGCCAAAGCTTTTCCTTTCATTTGAGTCTATTTTTCTTAATTTTGAAGAACAAATATTTACTTCATGCAAATCACATTAAGATCTTATCAAACAGAGGATACGCAAGCAATATTAGATATTATCAATTATAATATTCTAAACTCAACTGCCTTATATGATTACAATATTCGAAATTACGAACAACAAAAAACTATACTAGAAGAGAAAATCAACAAGAACTTCCCTGTTATTGTTGCTATAGAAGATGATAAGGTCGTCGGGTTTGGTATGTATAGTGAATTCCGATTTAGAGAAGCTTATAAATATACCGTAGAACATTCTGTTTATGTAGATAATACCCATCACGGAAAAGGCATTGGAAAACTTCTGCTTCAAAAATTGATTCAATTGGCAAAAGAGCAAAAACTCCACACCATGATTGCCGTTATCGATGCCGAGAATCAAAGCAGTATTGAGTTTCATGAGAAATTTGGATTTAAAACGGTTGGCATTATCAAAGAATCCGGTTATAAGTTCGATCGCTGGCTGCATTCCGTATTTATGCAATTGATATTGGAGTAATATCTTTAAACATAGATTTTATAAATTAATCTGAATCAAACTTCATAATTGTTCTAGAATAAAACGCAGTCTAAAATCATAACCGCATAAAGAATTGTATCTTTGCACTTTTACAAATATTATGAGTTTTACATTGCTTTCTTCTCCCTTACAAGGATTTACCGATTTTCGTTTTCGAAATGCCATCAATAAATATTTTGGTGGGATTGACACCTATTATTCTCCATACATCCGCTTGAACGGAAAGTTAGTCATAAAATCATCTTACGAACGAGACTTGCTTCCAGAAAACAATGTTGGTCTGGAAGTAATTCCGCAAATTATAACCAATGATGCCGATGAGTTTTTGTTTGTCGCCAAATATGTTCAAGAACTAGGCTATAAAGAATTAAACTGGAATTTAGGCTGTCCGTATCCTATGGTTACCAAATCTGGCATGGGATCAGGACTCATCAGTAATACCGAAAGAATCAATCACATTCTTGACCGTGCACACTCAGAAACTGACATTATAGTCTCTATGAAAATGCGTCTGGGTTATGATACTACTGAAGAAATTCTGGATGTTTTACCCATTTTAGACAACTACCCTATTAAGAATATTGCCATTCATGCCCGTATTGGGAAACAACTATACAAAGGAGGCGTACATCTGGATGCGTTTCAACAATGTATTGACAATACCAAGCACAAACTGTATTATAACGGTGATATTACTTCGGTAGCTAAATTTCAGGAAATGCAGCAACGTTTTCCTAGTATTGACCATTGGATGATCGGTAGAGGATTAATTGCCGATCCTTTTTTACCGAGTATGATAAAAAACAACGCTACTGAATACCCTAAAAACAAAATGGAATTATTCAGTGCTTTTCATGACACTCTTTATGAAGGTTACAGTGAGTCATTATCCGGACAAGCACATATATTACTCAAAATGCATCATTTATGGGAGTATTTTTCGGTTATCTTTTCTAATCCCCATAAAGTCCATAAAAACATTAAAAAAGCCAAAAGCATCAAAAATTACGAGGCTACTGTTAAAGAAGTTATTGCTAAAGAAAAATAATAGAATTAAGTAGTTAACTTTTTTCTGGATTAGACTAAAACAAAAAAATCCCAATCTTTATTAAACAGATTGGGATTTTTGCTTTTACTTTTTGAATTTTGAAATTCCTTCTTTTAACCATGCTTCATATTCCTCAACGGACACATAACTTATTGTAGGTTGTTTTTCATTAAGATTATTTCCTTGTAAATCTGTTAAAACATACAAAGGCTGTGTATTGGTATTGTATTTTGTAATCATAAAATCTGTCCACTTATCACCAATTGTTTCAATTTCGGCTCCAGTAGATTTAGAGATAAATTGTTCACTTTTTGGTAATTCTCTTTTATCATCCACATACAGTGAAATTAATACTACTTCATTTTTAAGAATTGGAAGTATCATTTCATCAGACCAAACGTTATTTTCCATTTTTCTGCAATTCACACAAGCATGTCCTGTAAAATCAAGCATTATAGGTTTGTTTACCATTTTGGCATAAGCTAATCCTTTGTCATAATCATCAAAAGAAACAATTTGATGTGGTCCAAATTTAGCACCATCAGGCAAAACTGTAGTCGATGCATTTCCTGTAACGGAACTACCAACCCCAAGTGGACTTTCACTATACTCCATTGGAGGTGGAAAAGCACTTATCAATTTAAGTGGTGCTCCCCAAAGACCCGGTATCAAATAAATGGTAAATGATAAAACAAGTAAGCCTAAAGACAATCTCCCCACTGAAATATGCATCAATGGACTATCGTGTGGCAAGGTAATTTTTCCAAATAAATAAAAAGCCAATGTTCCAAAAATAGCAATCCAAATTACCAAAAACACTTCTCTTTCCAATAAATGCAATTGTAAAACCAAATCTGCATTAGATAAAAATTTGAAGGCCAAGGCTAATTCCAAAAACCCTAAAACAACTTTTACGGTATTCAACCATCCTCCTGATTTAGGTAAAGAGTTCAACCAACCCGGGAACATCGCAAAAAGCATAAAAGGCAAAGCTAGTGCCAATGAAAAACCAAGCATCCCAATTATAGGTGCAATTCCACCTTTGGAAGCTGCATCTACTAAAAGTGTCCCTACTATAGGTCCTGTGCAAGAGAACGAAACAATAGCAAGCGCTAATGCCATAAATAATATCCCAATAATTCCGCCTCTATCGGCCTGACTGTCTACTTTATTCGCCCAGGAATTAGGCAACATAATCTCAAATGCACCAAGAAATGAAGTTGCAAATACGATTAATAGAATAAAGAATATAATATTGAACCAAACATTGGTTGACAAGGCATTGAGTGCATCGGCGCCAAAAATCCAAGTAACCAGAAATCCTAATAGTACATAAATTAGAATAATAGAAACTCCATAAATAATAGCGTTTTTAATTCCGGCAGCTTTGGTTTTACTCTGCTTTGTAAAAAAACTCACTGTCATAGGAATCATAGGAAATACACAAGGTGTCAACAAGGCTGCAAATCCAGAGAAAAAAGCAATAAAGAAAATTGACCATAATCCTATTTGCGAAGCGGGTTTTGGTTGCTCAACTGTCTTTTTATCAATAGGTGCAACACTTTCTTTTGCTGTAACAGTAAAAGTGTTTGTAGTATCTACTTTGGCAGTATCCAATTTAACAGGAGCAACCGTAGTTGGTGCTGTAACAGCAGTCACTTCTGTTCCCGGTATTTTGAACGTGAATTTCTTTTCTAAATTAATACACACTTCTTTACATATCTGGTAATTCAATTCGGCTTGAATAGAAGTGATTTTTGGATTTATAAGGGTTATTTCTTGTTGAATTTGGGCTTTATCGTGAAAGAAAATTTCGTTTACACCAAAAATATCATTAAAAGCGGTTGTTGTTTTACTTTCTTTGGCTTTACCTACCAAATTAAAATTCCCTTTTTGATCTTTAAAAACAATTTCTAGAGCCAGTGGTCCTCCATCTGGTGTAAACTGTGAATATAAATGCCAATCTTTTTCGATTACTGCATTAAAGGTTAGAATATAATTGTTTTCAGATTTCTTTTCAATTGTAGTTGTCCATTTTGCAGGATCTAGAACCTGAGCATTCCCTTTTGCGAAAGCCAAAAAAGCAAGCAGTATAAAAAGTGTTTTTTTCATTATTAACATCTAAATTAATTCTATTTTAAGTATATTTTTTGTTGTGTTACTTGTTCTGAATCGGTTGTCAGCTCTTATGCCAATTACCCAAACAATTTGATCGTTTGAGCATAAAAGCCAGGTATTTTCTTTCTCTATTAATGATAATTTTTCATCTTTAAAAAGTTTGCTCACCTTCTTTGATTTTCCATCCATCCCAAATGGCGTAAAAACATCTCCGGTTTTCCACTTGCGTAAAACCAATGGAAAATCCAATTGATCCTCATCAACAAATATAGTTCTATTTGAAGCAACCGAAAGGTCGGCTACTTTACAAAAAGTCATATTTAAGGGAATCTTAACTTCTGTTTGGTTTTTATTAATAAGAAATTCTTCCTGCTTTTCCGAATAATCTATGGGAAACAAAATCAGGGAATCCCTGTCTTTCAATAAGCGGAAATCTGCAGCAAAAACCTGCTTTCCTGATTGACTTTCTACCAAATCATAAATATCATTCCAAGCGGTAAAGCCAAATTCTTTTAGCCATTGGTACAAATACGATTGATAATTGGGTAATCTCAACAATTGATTTAAATCAAAATGAATTTGATCCTCTACCTCTCGGGCCACTTGCTGATATACCATAATAGCTGCATCTTCGACCATTCCCAACGATTGCTGTAAATAACTTTCGGTTTTCAAAAATGAAGTCATAAAATTAGGATTCAATTCCTTCAAAATAGGAATCAAATGATGTCTAATTTTGTTTCTCACATATTTATCCGATGCATTGCTACTGTCTTCTCTCCATTCAATGTCCTGCTCTTTGGCATAATTATCAATTTCATGGCGAGATAAAAACAGTAAAGGCCTAACTATTTTATCATTTTGCTCAGGAATACCAGTCAGTCCTTCAAGTCCTGTTCCTCTGGTTAGGTTAATTAGAAACGTTTCCAGATTATCATCGGCATGATGTGCCGTTAGGATATAATCATAATTTTCTATTTCCAACAATTCGTAAAACCAATTGTATCTTAGTTCTCTCGCAGCAACTTGAGTCGATAATCTATAATCATTGGCAAAAGCCTCAGTATCAAATTGGGTTACAAAAATTGGAATTGCATTAACCTCAGCATAATCTTGTATGAATTTTTGATCTCCAAAGCTTTCTACTCCCCGAAGCTGAAAATTACAATGAGCTATGGCAATATCATAGTGCAACTCCCTAAATAAATGTAATAAAACCATACTATCCAGACCACCACTTACGGCAAGAAGTAGCTTTTTATGCTTTAAAAAAGGCATTTCCTTTTCGATATGATTTTGGAGTGATTTTTTCATTTATCAAAAATACTGATTATTATTTAATCCTATTACTCATGAGGATCTGGTCTTGAATAACACTTTTCTACCTTCACAAAACAGCGCTCTAAATCAAATACTTAGATTTTTCAGATTCAGAAACTAAAATTGAATTATTAAAATCACAAAAAAAGAGTTTGACAAGCAAACTCTTTTTTTGTGAATGATTTTATAAAACTATGCTTTAATCCATTTTACCACTTCAGGGTCTGTTGGTAAAGTTTTTGGAGAAATTACTTTTTCTAATTCACCTTTTTCATTGATAAGGTATTTTTGAAAATTCCATTGCACCTCTGAATCCTGTAAACCGTTTTTAGACTTTTGTGTCAAGAACTGATAAACAGCACACATATCGTCTCCTTTTACTGAAACCTTATCCATCATTGGGAACGTAACTCCGTAATTCATTTTACAGAAAGTTGCAATTTCTTCATTGGTTCCAGGCTCTTGTGAAGCAAAATTATTGGCTGGAAAACCTATAATCACAAATCCTTTGGCTGAATATTCATTATACAAAGCCTCTAAATCTTTATATTGAGGAGTCAATCCACATTTTGAAGCGGTATTGACAATCATTACTTTTTTACCTTTTAGTGTGGCAAAATCAAAAGTCTTACCGTATAAGTCTTCTACTTTGAATTGATAGATATTTTGTTTCACTTGTGCTTGAATTTGGATATTAAAAAGGAACATTGCGAAGATCGCTACTACTATTTTTTTCATACGTTTAATTTTTTATATAAAATTAGGACAAATAGCAGTTCCTGAAAAATTTATTTAGGTTAAACAGAAGTTAAAAAAAGAACTCTGCCTTCATAAACTAAACTTATATACCACTCCAACTTTAAAAAACAGGATTATACATAAAAAAAGATGTTCCCAGAAGGAACATCTTTTGCAAATAATAATTTGATAATTTTTTAAAAGTGCCCCATTTGTATTTAATCTCCTAAACCTAACCTACTAAATTAGAAATTTACAAACTTTTAATAATTATCGTTGAATAGATAAGTCAAATATAAAACAAAAAATCCATTAAAAGCAAATTTTATCGACAAAATACATAATTTTTTATTTTATGTAAGTTTTTAACTAGTTTTTAGTTTTGTTACAATAAAAAGAAAATTCTATTAAAAGTAAGAATATAAAGATAAATATAATGTTAATTTAGTTAATAAAACCAAAAAATCACAATTTTTTAAGAATTCTTTATTTGAAACAATAATTTTAACTCCTTCATTTACAGCAAGAATTATTTATAAAATTTAGTTTGGTGGTATCATAACTCTCCAATATGTTCCATCAAAAATAAGGGTTACACCTTGGTTACTTCCTAATGGCATATCAGATGAACATTTAATTTTTTGAGTTCCGCCTGCATTGTCATTTTGAAAAACCACTCCGGTACAGCAACTTATTGCATCATTATTTGCATTTATAATTTGAATAACCTGACCTAAAACCCCACCTGAAAAGCCTGCTATATTTTCCCAACTATTGTTAGGCACAATAAATAAGACTCCAATACCGGAAACATCATAATTACTTACAGAAGCTGAAGATTGTGTTGCTGTATTCAAAATAAGTCTTCCAAACGAACCACTTGCACCACTTACAGTTCCGGATGATGTTACATTCCCACTAGTAGTCACTGTCGTTCCAGTTAAACCTCCGGTTAATGTTCCGCCTGCCAATGGTAAATAAGTACTTGCTGCACTTGCACTTGTCAAATAGGTATTACTATCTACACTTCCGTCTCCTTTTAAAAATTGTGAAGATGTACCACCTGTTTTAATATAAGAGGCTGCTGTAATTGAAGCACTGGTATTTACACTAGTCACACTGGTATTACCCAACTGAATTTTATTGCTTGCATTAACAACCGCTCCGTTACCAATAGCTGTGGCATTGGTCAAAGCACTGGAAGATAAATCAGAATTATACCCAATTGTAGTATTATTACTTCCTGAAGTGTTATTACTTGCTGAACCGAACCCTACAGCCACATTAAAACTACCTGAACTATTGTTGTACAAAGACTCCCCACCCATTGCAGCATTTTTATTTCCTGTATCATTACCTTGCAAAGCTTCCTGTCCAAATGCAGCATTTTGATAACCTGTACTATTACTTACCATGGTTAGATGACCAAATGCAGCATTGTGGTGACCTGTAGAATTTGACTCTAATGTTTCTAGACCAACAGCCGTATTGCTTGCACCAGTCATATTACTTAACATCGACTGTCTACCAATAGCAATATTTTGATACCCTGTTGTATTGCTCACTAATGACTGATAACCAATAGCTATATTATCATCTCCTGATGTAATAGAAGTTAACGCCCCTATACCTATACCTATATTTCTGTCTGCATTACTTAATACCCCGGTAGTTTGGTGACCAATCAATATACTGTTTGAAAAGTTAGTACCCCCACTTTTAGCATCGGTAAGCCCATCTAAAGTTGTAACTGCACTTGTTAAGTAAGTATTTGAATCAACGCTTCCGTCTGCTTTTAAAAATTGAGAAGATGTACCACCAGATTTAATAATTGATGTTCCAGTGATTGCTCCAGCAGAAAAATTACCAGAAGCATCTCTTGCGACAATTGCACTTGCGGTGTTCGCAGCTGTGGCAGTAGTAGCCGAGTTAGACACCTTTCCTGCTGTTGCTATCGTAGCTAGCTTAGTGTCTACAATGCCCGCAGTCGGAGAAATTTTACTATTATTTATTGCATCATCTGCCAGTTGATTTGTCCCTACTGCTAAATCATCAATTTTGTTAGTGGTAACAGCTTTATTAATAATTTTTACTGAAGTTATTGCATCATCTGAAATCACAGGAGTAGCAGCAGTTGAACCTGTTCCTGCTAAATCTCCTCCCAGCTGTATTTTACCCTTTACTAATGCAGTTGCATCTGGGGTGGCGTTTGTGCTGATTGCATTATCCACATAGTTTTTTACCGATTTAACACTTGGGTATTTCGTATCAGAAGCTCCATCTGTGGCAACATTTGTGCTTTTATTAGCCAAATCTTCTTTCGTAGCTTCTGCAGCGGTAGCACGGGTAGTTTCGGATGCCAAATCTGTGGTTAATGTATTTTCAGCATTGGTAGCGCGGGCAACTTCTGTGCTTAAATCATTAGTCAAAGTAGTTTCGGCATTGGTCGCTCTGGTAACCTCTGCCGCTAAGGCTGTAGATGCCGTAGAAGCAACTCCATCAGCATAGTTCTTTACCGATTTTACACTTGGGTATTTCGTGTCTGATGCTCCGTCTGTAACAACATTCGTGCTTTTATTAGCCAAAGCTTCTTTCGTAGCTTCTGCAGCGGTGGCACGTGTAGTTTCGGACGCTAAATCTGTGATTAATGTGTTTTCAGTATTCGTGGCACGAGTAACTTCTGCGCTTAGATTTGTAGTCAAAGTAGTCTCGGCATTGGTTGCTCTGGTTACCTCTGCCGCTAAGGCTGCAGATGCCGTAGAAGCAGCTCCATCAACATAGTTTTTTACCGACTTAACACTTGGATATTTCGTGTCTGAAGCACCATCTGTAGTAACGTTTGTGCTTTTATTAGCCAAAGCTTCTTTTGTAGCTTCAGCAGCAGTGGCGCGTGTAGTTTCGGCTGCTAAATCTGTCGTTAATGTGTTTTCAGCATTTGTGGCACGAGTAACTTCTGCGCTTAGGTTTGTGTTCAAAGCAGTTTCGGCGTTGGTTGCTCTGGTAATTTCTGCCGTTAAGGCTGCTGATCCAGTTGAAGCAACTCCATCAACATAGTTTTTTACCGACTTAACACTTGGGTATTTCGTATCTGAAGCGCCATCTGTAGTAACATTTGTGCTTTTATTAGCCAAATCTTCTTTAGCAGCTTCTGCTGTGGTGGCACGAGTAGTTTCGGTTGCCAAATCTATTGCTAGCGAGTTTTCCGCATTTGTAGCGCGAGTAACTTCTGTGCTTAGATTCGTGGTCAACGTAGTTTCGGCGTTGGTTGCTCTGGTAACCTCAGCCTCAATTGATCCTCCTCCTGCTGAAAAAGCTATATTATCAACGTACTTTTTTACCGCATTTTGAGTTGGATATAAAACATCACTCGTTCCTAATAGAATTGAAGTAGATTTATTGACCGCATCTTCCTTAAGATTTAATGATGCCTGAGTAGCTGAACTAATTGGTTTATTTAAATCACTAGTGTTATCAACATTTTCCAGTCCTAATTCTATTTTTGCCCCTATCGCAGTATTTGCACCGGTTCCTCCATTTTCAATAGATACTAATCCTGTTACATTTGTTGAATTTGCGGCGTTTAATGCAAAAGGCACTGCCGTAAATACTTGATTACTTATTTCTTCAAAAGAAGCACAGGATCCTTGTGTGTCTAAGGATACTTTCAAACTTTTTTGACTCGAATTCCAAACAATTGCACCAAATGAGGAAACATATCCTCCGGATTGCTGTCCGGTTCCAATAACCAAATTAACCATTCCAAATCCATCTGTAGTTGTACTTATTGTTTCCTGGTATTCTGTTTGAAGCAATGCATCCAAAATTGTAAATTGCAAACAAATTCCTTTGTTTACTAATGGCGAACCTGCATCATTTCCGCTGGAAAGTCCTCCTGAATTTGGGTTAAAAATAACCGCTTGATAAGTTATTCCATTCGTTTGGGAGTAAAACACTGATGAAATAAATAAAAATAAAAGTAAAGTAATTTTTTTCATAATTTTTTATTTTAGTGATATTGGAATGTGTTATTTAATAGAATCAAAATACACTACAAGTTGTTTTTCCTGCTAAATATTAAGTCACTTTATATGTACTTTGAAAATTACTTTTAACCAAAATATTAAGTTTTGATAAGCAATGTCTTTTACTAGCCTTTTTGGGGTATTATGGTTTAGTAAACTCTTATCTTAAAGTTTATTTGGTTTTTAATAGTTTACCTGTATAACTATAATTTTTAGATATCAGTTTTATAAAATATTCACCTTCGGCAATATTTGGCAGATCAATTGTCAAAATATTGTTTTCCAGATTTTTATTCTGCCTGAGAATAGTATGACCAAGCATATCAAAAACATTAACTTCTATGCTTTCGGTAATTGGCTTTGAAAATTTAAAATGGATCGCTCCAACAAATGGATTTGGATAGGCAATGGTTTTAATATCATCCAAAGAAACAGGAATAATACTGCCCCGAGCATTCTGCTGGAATCCCTGCATGACAATATAATTTTTATTAGAAGTACCTGTCAAACTTTGTTGACCGATAGTTTGCCTAACTATTGTACCGTCTGACATTTTTTTGGACAGTCCTTGAGAAGAAATCATTTGATGATGTAAAACCTGTCCTTGTAAAGTAATAGTGAAAATTAAAAATAAATATTTCATATCAATGCAATTTTAATTAATACTCACAATCTATTTTTATGCTAAACTTATATTTTAAACTAATTTACTATTAAAATAGATACAAATCGACAAACAGTCAATAAAAATAGATTAAAAGCATGTTTTAAGCAATAAAACAATATAATTCTTACAAAATAATTATTGTAAATAAAATTATTACCCAAAAAAATTGTCTTTTTAGAAATACTGTGAGGAAAAATAGTTGCAAAAAAAAGTCCAACCGCTAAGTTGGACTTTTAGGATCTAAAAAATAATTACAATTATTTCTTATAAAATTTTTTGTATTTTGGATAAGTCAAAGCTCCAATTAGAGAAATGGTTCCAAATGAATACCATATCCAGCTCAAAGAATGTGCCTCTCCACTAGCATATGAATGCAATCCTACTAAATGGAAGTTTACTCCGTAATAGGTAAATAAAATAGATATAAAGGCAAACATACTCATTAAATTAAAAATCCACTTCCCTCTTAATGAAGGAACAAATCGAGCATGAATCACAAATGCATATACCATAATACTGATTAAAGCCCATGTTTCTTTTGGATCCCATCCCCAATAACGTCCCCAACTTTCGTTAGCCCATTGTCCTCCAAGGAAATTCCCTATAGTTAACATAATCAGACCAACTGTTAATGACATTTCATTGATGTAACTGATTTCTTTAATGTTTAAATCCATCTTTGCTTTATTCTTTTCATTGGTAAAAAAGATTAAAACAAGTGATACAAATCCTAAGATCATACCCAGGGCGAATGGTCCATAACTTGCCACAATTACCGCCACGTGAATCATTAACCAATACGAATTAAGAACAGGCTGTAAGTTTGCAATTTCCGGATCGATCCAGTTAGCGTAAGCTGCAGCAAGTATCATTGCTGTTACAAATGCTGCCGAAGCCACAGTTAATTTTGATTTGATATCAAATACCAATCCAAAGAACATAGTCGCCCAAGCCACATATACAATGGCCTCATACGCATTACTCCAAGGTGCATGTCCCGAAATATACCAACGCGCTCCTAATGTAATGGTATGCAGAAAGAAGAATACCGCAATCAAAATATGCATCGAATTGACTAAAACATTCAAAACTTTAGTCTCTTTAAAGATTTTTATAATGGTAAACAATAACATCAAAATTGCTGCAAATAAATAGGCAAAAGGCAACTTTTGTAGCAAGTCGTATTTGTTATAGGCTATTTCTAAATCAATTTTCTTTTCAGACGGTCTTACTCTACTACCAAATTTTTTCTGAAAACCATTAATGCTCTCCAATAAATCATCGGCTGTTTTGTAATTCTTAGACTCAATAGCATGTCCTAGTGTACCAAAATAAAGGGGTAAGATACTTTTTGTATAAGTAGAATCCATACCTTTCATTCCGGCATGCTCTAATTCAAGATACGAAATCCATTTATTTCCGGGATCATTAGGTATAGGGAAGATTCTTAATATACTACCACTCAAGGCAGATTCCATCAAGTTTACTTTCTTGTCTGTCTCTATAAAATCTTTTTCAAAATTGTTTGGATTACCCGCTTTATAAGCAGCATCCAGATAAGGTGATAATTTATAATTTCCTTTCTCGTCAAAGAAAGCAATAAACGGAGCAAATTTTTGTTTAGCATCTATCCCAATAATTTTACGGATACTATCGTTTTCCGGTTTAATATAAATTATCGGAATTTCTATCCACAATTGAGCGCTTTGCGTCATGGACAAAAACACTTGGTCAGAGTTCATCCCTTTGTATGAATCAGAATGACTTACTTTTCTCAATAATTCAGAAGAGAATGTATTGATTGGTTTCATTCTACCTCCAGCGTCCTGGATTATTAATCTACCAAATTTTGCTGCATGTTTTTCATTTACTGTAAAGAGTGGCAATAGAGAATCTAATTGCTTTTCTGTAGGTTTAACTCTTACATGACCGGTACTTTCATCATGCGAATGTTCAGTTTCGCCAGCTGCATGGTTATGTCCTTCATGTTCTTGTGCAAAACCACTTAAACTAAATAACAATACCAAAATCGTCATTAGCTTTGCTTTCTTATTTTTCACAACGTCTAATTTTCTTTTTAAATCGGCAAAACGGGAATGCTTGGTAAACAGAATAGCAATCATGGAAAGAAACAGCATAAAATACCCAATATAAGTAATGGTAGTTCCCCAGTAATCATGGTTTACAGACAAAACAGTTCCTTTTTCATCTGGGTCAAATGAAGATTGAAAGAAACGATAACCTTCATAATCCAAAACATTATTCATATAAATTCTGGCATCAAATGGTTTTACAGAATCTTGAACTGTTACCTGACTTTCAAAAGAAGAGTAACTTTTCTCGGTTCCTGGATATTTTTGAGCAATAAAATCATTTAGTTTTATTTTGAAAGGCAAAACATAAGCTTTACTTCCGTAGAAAAGAGAATACTCTAACCCTCCTATTTTAACGGTTTTAGAATCCCCTGTTTTTCCTTTAGATCCTAATAAAGTAACTTTTTCTTCTTTTCCATTTGCTATTACTTTAACAGTCAAAGCATCTTCATGATTTTTCTCTTTAAAATCATTTTTAGTTTCATAATCAATCACCCCAGTAACTGCAGGCTCTGGAAAAACAAATCTGATGTCACCAATACTGTACAAAGAACGCATCATCAAAGGTTGTACAATATCTTTTACCACTTTTCCTTGCATTTTATCAGCCATTCGCATAAAATTCCCTTCAAAAGGCATTTGAATGGTATAACTACTTCCGGTGGTATTAATATTGATTGCCCCTTCAGTAAATTTATTCAAGGCAAAAAGTACGTTATGGATATTCTGAACTTCTCCTGATTTCAAGAAATGCTCTTCACGACCACCATCTCCGGCTTCAACCAATTTAAAATACAAATTCCCTTTTGGATCGGGTTTAACGTATTCTTTGGCACCCATTATAAAATTATCGAATTTTACTTCAAACTTAGTATCGGCAAAATCGCCTTTCATAGTAAAATCATTATCTGTAACTGGTGATAATAAAACGGCTTTTTCAAAAACTCTACGTTTCATTTCGCCTTTATATTCTCCATCTACAAAAAGAGTCAGAAAGGTTTTATCCGAATAGAATTGATTTTCGGCAGCTCCTTCACGTATTGGCATCATTCCTTCATAGCTAATGTAACGAGTGATAAATGCACCCGCTATGATAAATATAAAAGCCAAATGCAGTAATAAGGTTGCCCATTTTTCTTTTCTAAGCAAATGGTAACGCTTGATATTCCCTATGAAATTGATCATAAAGAATCCCATAATGGCTTCAAACCACCAGGTATTATACACTAAAATTCGAGCAGTATCGGTATTGTATTTGCTTTCTATAAAAGTCCCAGTACCCATTGCAATTGCAAAAGTCAGGAATAACAAAGCCATTAATCGAGTTGAAAACAGAACAGAGAATAATTTTTTATCCATTTGAAAGGAGTTTCGTTTTATTTGAGTGTCGCAAAAGTACTCAAAATTGTCCACTTGTATTCGAAGACAATTGTTAATTTAATCCAAAAATAAGGAGGTTTTTTTAGACAAAAAAACAATAAACCGTTCCTTTAATTCTACATAAAATTAATCATTAAATATTTAAAAACCAATCAAATACATAATCCAAAATATGAAGCCTTTTTTTAGATTATATATTCTTTTACAAAATTTTCTGAATAATCTTTAATTTGTTGCCTTACAAATCTAAACTCTTTCAAAATTTCATCTTCAGTTCCTATTGCTTTTGCCGGGTCAGGAAAATTATAATGAAACTTTTTTGCCTTTGTTGGAAAAAATGGACAACGTTCTTTTGCATTATCACAAACTGTGATAACAAAATCAAAATCTATTTCATAATATTCTTCAACATTGTTTGATGTGTGATTTGAAATATCAATTCCATCTTCTTTCATAATGGCAATTGCTTTTGAATTTACTCCATGAGTTTCAACTCCCGCACTATAAATTTCAGCTTTATTTTTGGCAAAATATCTCAAATATCCTTCTGCAATTTGACTTCTGCAACTGTTTCCTGTGCATAAAACTAATATTTTTTTCATTTTTCATTTTATTAAACTAGCAACCAAATTATATTTATGATGCAAAATTTTGGATCAAAACCCCAAATCAATTGTAGTGTTGTAATGGATGTGGTAATTATAATTGGCTTTTTATATTTTATGATAAATTCTTTCATATGTGTAAATTTTATTTGACATAGGTCACCTATGGTATCGCCAGATCTTCATTGGTGTTTGCGACAGCTTCTGTCATGGCGATTTCATATTTAGCAACAGTTTCCGTCTGGAGCACAGCAAGGCTCATTATTTTTATCTGACAATCTCACTTTTTCTTTTTCCAATGAAATACCGCATTGATCTTGAGCTAAACAAGCCGTTTGTTTATTTAGCAATTGAAAATTTTCTCCATTGAATCCTAAATCGTATTTAGCAATTGTCCTATCTTGATATTCGACTTCAATTTCAAAATCTTCTATCCCTAAAACTTTTTCTGACAATTGAATAATGTCCAAAAGTTTTTTAGGTTTTAGCCTGTGTTCAAAATCATTTGCATCCCAAAGTTGAAAATTTACAACCGTTTCATTACGAACAGTTCCGCCACAATCAATAAAATTTTTATTAATTAAACCAACTTCTGTAACGTGAAAATGTTCTGGAACAAATGTTCCGTTTGGCAATTGAAAGTTTACTGTTTCAACTGTGCCTAATAACTGTTTAATTTGTGATAGTTTCATAATATGCTTTTTTCTAAATTCAACAACAATCAGTTTTCTTTTTTTCAATATGAGCATTTACGTTTTGAAAAAAACTTTTGATTTTTTCAAATCCATTTTCGTCAATACAATAGCAAATCGCATTTCCTTCAACACTTCCTTTTATCAACCCTGCATTTTTAAGTTCTTTTAAATGCTGTGAAATTGTTGGCTGTGCCAATGACAATTCATTTACAATATCGCCACAAATACAAGAATTAACTTTTAGAATGTATTCTATAATTGCAATACGAGCAGGATGTCCTAATGCTTTTATTAAAATTGCCAGTTCGTTTTGGTTATCTGTATAAAAATCTGTTTTTGTCGCTCCCATAGTTATATATCTATATTGCAATATTACAATATATCTTTCAATTAAAAAAATATAGACTATTTTTTTTAGTTATTTTCATCTGAGGATCGTGTGTACAAGCATATAAGTTAAGACATATACGTGTTATACCAGGATTAAAAAATTGAAACCAACACTTCATTTTTTTTGTTAATTTTGCAAAATGATTAAAATAACGATTATCGGTTCAGGAAATGTGGCGCAACACTTGATTGATGCTTTCGCAAAAAGCAATGCGGTAGAAATCATTCAGGTTTTTTCAAGGACACAAAAACCAATTTCTCCACTACTCGATTCCACTAAAATCACGAACGATTGGAACACTTTGGCAGAAGCCGATCTATACATTATAGCCGTTTCGGACGATGCAATTGCAGCGGTTTCATCCCAATTGCCTTTCGAGAATAGATTAGTAGTTCACACTTCGGGAAGTGCTCCTTTGATCTCGTTAGACAACAAAAACCGAAAAGGGGTTTTTTATCCGTTACAGACTTTTACAAAAGGAAAAGCGGTAGATTTTAAAGGCATTCCTTTTTGTTTGGAAACTCAATTCGAAAACGATTATCAGGTATTAGAAAAAGTAGCCCAATCCATTTCGGATAATGTTTTTGCTATTGATTCACACCAACGAAAAGCTTTGCATGTTGCGGCCGTTTTCGTTAACAATTTCACCAATCATTTATATCAATTAGGAAACGAAATCTGTCAGGAAAACAAGGTTCCTTTTGATATTTTGAAACCTTTAATCCTTGAAACTGCAGAGAAAATCCAGACCCTTTCACCCAGTGATGCCCAAACAGGCCCTGCAAAACGCAATGATCTTTCGACCATTGCAGCGCATGAATCTTTTTTAACCAATGAAAATCAATCTACAATTTATAAAATACTAACACAATCAATACTAAATCATGGCAAAAAGCTATAAAGAAATAATGAATGATATTACTACGTTTATTTTTGACGTAGATGGCGTACTAACAGACAGTTCGGTTTTTGTAACCAATGAAGGAGATATGCTTAGAACAATGAATATTCGTGATGGTTATGCCATGAAAGCGGCTATAGAAAGTGGTTATCATGTATGTATTATTTCAGGAGGAAGCAATGAAGGCGTACGAGTGAGACTTAGAAATTTAGGAATAACAGACATACATTTGGCCACTCCGGACAAGGTTGAAACGTTTAAAGAATATACAGATCTTTACTCTATTAATCCGGAGCAAGTTTTATATATGGGTGATGACATTCCAGATTATCACGTCATGAAATTAGTAGGATTACCGGCTTGTCCACAAGATGCAAGTCCAGAAATCAAAGCCATTTCTACTTACGTTTCCCACAAAAGCGGTGGTAAAGGCGCTGTTCGCGATGTCATCGAACAAGTAATGAAAGTACAAGGAAAGTGGATGACCTATTTTGACGGGAAACACGACTAAAAAATTTTAGATTACAGACTTCTGAGAATCGATAACCAACAACTGAACCCCAAAACATGAAATACCTCAAATTAATACGCTACCAAAACCTACTAATGCTTGCCTTGATGCAACTATTATTCCGTTACGGATTCTTGAAATTGCAAAATATTCCTTTGGCACTTACTGATTGGCAGTATTGTCTTTTGGTCCTTACTACAGTTTTAATTGCTGCTGGAGGTTATGTAATTAATAATATTTTGGATCAGGCAACTGACAATGAAAACAAACCCGATCAAGTAGTTGTAGGCAAAAGTATTTCTGAAACCCTAGCTTATAATATCTATTTAGCATTAACTGTTGTAGGTGTCAGCATTGGGTTTTATTTGTCTAATGTAATTTCAAAACCCGGTTTTGCTTCTATCTTTATTATGATAGCCGCTACGTTATATTTATACGCAACAAGTCTCAAACAAATGATGCTTGTAGGGAATCTAATCGTTGCTTTACTACTATCATTTAGCGTTATTATTATTGGTGTTTTTGACCTTTTTCCGGTTACCAATGCAGGGAATCAACAAACTATGGCTGATTTATTTTCAATACTTCTTGATTATGCCATATTTGCTTTTATCATTAACTTCATCAGAGAGATAGTAAAGGACCTGGAAGACGTCAATGGAGATTACAATCAAGGTATGAATACATTACCAATAGCCCTAGGAATTAACCGAACATCAAAACTGGTATTAATTATAAGCTTCATTCCCTTACTATTGGTTATATTCTATATTAATGCCTATTATATTGAATACAATTTACACATCGCAACAATATATGCTTTGTTATTTATTGTTTCCCCCCTGCTCTATTTTACCATAAAAATGGCTACGGCAAAAAATACCAAAGATTTTCATCACTTAAGTACAGTTCTTAAGTTTGTGATCTTATTGGGATTGTTCTCTATTGCAATTGTTACCTATAATATTCAACATCATGCTTAAAGGAAAACTAAAAAATTATAAACTCATACTGGCTTCAGGTTCACCTAGAAGACAACAATTCTTTAAGGATTTAGACTTAGATTTTGAAATTCGACTCAAAGAAATAAAAGAAATTTTTCCTCCTGAATTGAAAGCTGAGGAAATTACCAACTATCTCGCAGAATTAAAAGCCAATGCATTTGAAGGTGAATTGCAAAACAATGAAATTTTAATCACCAGTGACACTATTGTTTGGCACAAAAATTGTGCTTTAGGTAAACCAAAGGATCATCAGGACGCTTTTCAAATTTTAAAGTCATTATCGAATGCAACGCACGAAGTCATTACTTCTGTATGTTTTAAGACAAATACAACATCCGATTTGATTTTTGAGATAACAAAAGTTACCTTTAATGAATTAAGTGATGAAGCTATTCTTTATTATTTAGAAAACTACAAGCCTTATGACAAAGCTGGATCGTATGGAATTCAGGAATGGATTGGGTTTATTGGAGTTTCAAAAATAGAAGGATCCTATGCTAATGTTATGGGAATGCCCACAGACAAAGTATATGAGTATTTAAATAATTTATAAACAAAATAAGATTAATGGAGTTTTTTGATCAATATCTTAAAGAACAAATAAGTACTGGAGTATTGATATTGATTGTTATTTTATTACGCACTACTGTTTCAAAATTAGTGCGACGATATGCCAAAACAAGTCAGATTATTGAGAGAAGAACCAACTTGGTTATCAAATACATTAACATCCTTATCAATATTTTGGCAATAATCACCTTAATATTAATTTGGGGGGTTCAAGCCAAAGACATTTTTATTACGCTTTCGTCTATTGCCACCGTAATTGGTGTGGCCATGTTTGCCCAATGGTCGATCTTGAGTAATATTACTTCCGGAATCATTTTGTTTTTTTCTTTTCCTTTCAAAATTGGAGATGTAGTTTTAATTCATGACAAAGATTTTATTGAAGAAGGAGAAATAGAAGATATTGGCGCTTTTCATGTGACTTTGCGATCAAAAGAAGGAGAAATAATAATCTATCCAAATAATTTATTTTTTCAAAAAGGAATTTCGATCATAAAAAAACCTTCAACCAATGATAAGGAGTTTACTGATTAAACAAAAAGGTTTTAATTACAAATAACTAAGATATTTTATTCGGAACTTCTTAAAATTATACAAGACTTGCATAAAATTTCTTAATCCATATAAAATTTAATAATCATATAAAACAATGTGAACTTTTACAAGCTAAAAAGAATACTATTAATGTTTTACAAAAGAAATCATAAAAATAAAACATCTTAAATTATTCGATTTTCATGATACAATAATAACATTATAGTTTAGTTATTGTCTATCTAAGAAATTCAAAAAAAAATAATTTTACACCTAATAAGCAGTATACAAATAAACCCTAAATACCAATTTTAAAAACAATGAAAACAATTAAAACAATTATTATTGGACTCCTGTTTTTTGCAGCGAGTTCAACACAAGCCCAGGTTTCTGTGAATGTAAACATAGGAACGCCCAACGTAAATGTGAATGTGGGAAGACCTCCTGTTTGGGGTCCAGTAGGCTATGATGATACAGAATATTATTATTTGCCAGATATAGAAGTGTATTATGATATACGAGCATCACAATATATTTATTTCGGAAACGGTGGCTGGATAAGAGCAAGACAATTACCTCATCGTTGTAGAAACTATGACTTATATAGTGGCTATAAAGTAGTACTGACTGATTATCATGGTCATACACCGTATTCTTATTTCAATACTCACAGAGTAAAATATTATAAAGGATACAAAGGAAAACCACAAAAAAACAGAGGTGAATACAGAGTACGCTATGAAAATGATGATTATGATGATCACGGTCACGATCATCATGATAAGCATGAAGGAAGAGGTCATGGAAATGGACACGGTCATGGACATGGACACGGAAATCATTAATCCATTTTTGTTATAAAAGAAGAAGCCGACTCAAAATTGAGTCGGCTTCTTCTTTTATAAAGTAATAAGTAAACGAATGTTTTAATTCGTTTTCATAGGTGGTAAGTCAAAAGCTTTAGAATCGTGTTCAAAACTATTGCGATGCGCACCATCACAAAAAGGTTTATTAGATGATAACCCACAACGACAAAGCCCTAATGCTGCTCTTCCTTGTAGTCCATAAACGTTACCTTCCTGATCCATTATTTCGAAATCGCCTTCAATTTTTATAGACCCATTGCGATTGATTACTAATTTTGTCTTGCTCATACTGCTATTATATTTTTTTTGAGCCCAAAGATTGCAAAATATATTTTTAGTCTTTAGTGTTATGCTACTTTTTTATAGTTCAAAGCCCTAATTTACATTAATTCTATTTTACTCAAAAAACCAATCGCAGATTTGTTTTATCAGTTTGTTATCTCTAAAGCGATGTCACTTGCATTATCAATTTCATACTAAAAACATCATAAATCACCTTCCTATAATAATAAATTAGTAAACATTAACTTATTATTAGGTTAACATCGCAAATAGGGAATTAAAATATTTTTGCGCCAAATTAACAAAAACAAAATTCTAGATGAAAAACCTATTCCCAATCGTAGCAACACTACTTTTTGCTTTTAGCGCAAATAGCCAAACCAAGGACTACGCCACTCTTAAAGTAAAAGTCACCAATCTTCAAGTAGATTCTTTAGTGATTATCTCATACAAAAGACCAAATTTCAAAAAAATCATAAAAGTAAATAAGGAAGGTGTACTGAAAGACACTCTAAATGTAAAAGGAGATAAATATTATGTAAGCAATTGTTCTAATCTATTCCCTAACGGAATATACTTAAGCAACGGATACGATTTAAAGATTAGTGTTGATGCCAAAGAACCGGGACAAACCCTTGAATTTAGCGGAAAAGGCGCTGCCGAAAATGAATTTGCAACCACCTTTGCCAAAAACGAAGAGAACTTTGATTATGAATCTTTATTACAATTAAGCGAATCCGAATTCAATAAGGAAATTGATAAAATACGTTTGAATTTATTCGCAACTCTGGACAAAAAGAAATATGCTTCAGATTTTGTTGCTTACCAAACCAGTTATTTAGATTATTTTATCGAAATGAAAACCCAAGCCTACAAAGACATTGTAGAAGAGAAAAAATAAGAAATCATTTTCTCCTAACATTACAAAAAGCAAAAGCTATAAAAGTCTACTTGATTTTTATAGCTTTTGTGTTTTTAAAACCCTTTTTGGGAAAATAACAACTCCCCTATTTTTACAAACAACAGTCGCCTATCAAAACCATAGGCGAGCCTACATTTCCATACTACAGTGATTTTGGAACTAAATTGAGTCTCTCGAATTTGACAAATTACCCCAAATACAAAACTAATTTTCCATTAAGCCAATTGCCCAAATCCGTTGTAGTAGCTATTGCACCCAGTTTTTATTTACGATTTAGTTTAATTCTACTATATTTTTTGTCCAAAGGTTGTAAAATACTGTCCGAAATTATCAAATATCTTTTAGTGATTTCTTTGTCTGTTTTACTTTCTATATTTTCATCATCAAGAATAATTATATTCTTTTCAATATGATATTTTCCAATAAATGTGCATCGATTTTCAATATACGATCTTGTTACTTCAAAGGAATTATTTTCATACAATACTATCCAAGCTCTCTCATACTCGTCTTCAATAACTCCTTCATATTTAATTTCTCTCCAAAATTTATTTTCATTAGCTATAATTAGAAAACTATTCAAGGTAACAAACATAATAAAGAGGTACAAAGGAATAAAATCAAATTTTTCTCCTTTGTTAAACAATTTAAACAAATCTCGAATTTCAATTATTATAAAACTAAGAATAAAAATTACACTTAAAAAAGCAAATAATAAACCTTTAGCCATTCCTTCGCAGAAATCACCAAAATGAAGGTTTAAACATAAAGTCAATAAGAGCAAAATTGCTAATATTCCGTATTTAATTTTCTTTCGTTCTTTCATCTTTAAAATTGAGTACAACGTTCTGATGCTACAGCGGGTTTGGTTCTAAATCAACCCCTATTTTTCGGATTTTCCAAATCATCCCAAATACAAAACCAACTTTCCATTAAGCCAAATGTCTAAATCCCTTGTAATAGCTATTTTACGTCGTTTTTTTATTTGGTTCTGTTAAACAAAACATCTAATGGTGATAATCCTTTAGCTTTGTTCAATACGTTATCTAGTATGAATTTTTCGTCTAGAATTATTTTCTCCTCTTTATTTTTTTTAAACTCTTTATAAATCTCTACAATAGTAAAATAATCCCAATTAAATAATTTATTAATATCATAAACCTCTTTATCACAAGATAATCTCAATAAATACTGAATGTTAGATTTACCACCTTTTGATTTAATTTTGATTTCAGTTCTTTTAATATCTATTTTTTCTTCCCATTTGCTGTTGAATTCATATCCGATTAAAGTGATTTTTTCTTTATCAATTCTAATTTCACTTATAAAATTAATGGAATTTATATAATTTTCTATTGTATAAAGTAGTGCAGCAATTATAAAAAATACTAAACCTATTAATTCCCCATAATCTTCTTCGCTGGCACAAAACCAGTAAATAATTATTCCTAAAATAATCAAAATACAAAAAAACATGTCATTTTTTATTCGGTCTGTAAATTTTATAAAATCAGTTTTAAAAACCTTCTCGTTCATTAGATTTCGTTCGGTTAAAATGTCGTACAACATGCATATATCTATGACTAATCACTCCAATCCACCCAAATCTGGGTAATTTTGTGTGACAAACTCTCGGTATTACTTTTTCTAAATATATAAGGATATATAAAAGAGAGGCTGTCTATTTAGACAACCTCTCTTATCAAAACCAAATTTGGCAGTATGTTATTTCTTATCAGTTAATTTTTCTAGATAAGCGTTTTTTTCTTTTTCCGCAGCTAGTAAGCGTTCGTAAAGTTTTTTATTTTCATCGTAAGCTTCTACTAACTTATCAAGTGGATTGAATGTACAATTAGTTGCAAAAATACTTCCAGTTGTAACAACGTTGTCTTGAAAAGTATTAAAATAATTAATAACCCCATCTTCCGAAAAGTTTTTAATTGCTTCTACACTTACACCAAGAGCTTTTGCAACTTCTACCAGTTTTTCTTCCTCGATAGTTTCGCTATTCTCCATAACAGATATTGCCTGTTGATTTGTTCCTAAAGCCTGTGCTAAAGCTTCTTGCTTCATGTCTCGGAGTTCGCGAATACGGCTTATTTTTCGCCCTATATGGTTTGGTTTTGTTACTGTGCTCATAGGCCAAAGATATTTAAAATTCTGTAAAAAAAATCGGTTTTGGTAAAAAACTAGTATGCATTTGTAAGATACATTTTTCAATATTTTCAAGAATATCAATCATAATATTCGTTACCTATTTCATCAATATATCCGCTTTTTCCATTATCTAGGGTAAAACGTGCGAGATTAAACCGGTATTTTTCTAATACTTTGTATTTAATTTTAGTAATTCCAAAGTACCCAAAATGATGATCCTTTTCTAATTTAATAATGAAATTTTTAACACTAATATTATCGTAAAAAGTAATATTCCCATTTTTTAAAATTCCAAATAGATTATCTTTTTCAATAATAACAGTATGCGGATAATATTTTATATCATCAAATATGAATGTGTTTTCATCATAAGTTAACGTTGTTTGACAATTTGGAAAATAAATTTCATTGACTTTATCAATACTAATTGAATCGATCGGTTTCGCTTTTATTGTGTCATTATGCAAACGAAATGGCAAGATTCTTTCCGTTACAACATACTTATTCACTTTTTTTCAATATTATATTCGTAAGTATTAACTGTTCCACATACTGACAATGCTAACCTTGTTTTTTTTAATTTCTTAAATCTGGTATCCAAAAATATCATTTGATTTTTATCATCAAGACATTGCAGAATTTGATTGCTTAAATTACCAATATATTTATAATTTTTAAGTTTTATTTTTCCGTTATCATTTATTAAAAAGTATTTATTAGATATTGTATCTCTATAAATGTTATATTCCTTATCATTTTTAGAATTAAAATAGCCTTCATTAGATAAGTTTTCTTGGCTAAAAACATTAAAGTGTATAATTATAATTAATAGTAAATAGATTTTTTTCATTTTGGTTATTCTAATTATTATTTAGTTCACAATTTCTTCCGTTATTGTTTTTCCGGTTTTGGCATCTATACTAAAAAATTATAATTGGTCGTTTGTAGAGAGAGTCCATTTCATGATTTTTTTCTTCGATTTACCTGTAGTACCGTCTATATAGTAATACAAATCACCTTTGTTGTGTTTGTAATATTTATCCTGAAGATTGTTTTCATAGACACTACCATCTTCTTTTCGGGCAATAGGTCTTACAATCCATAAAGGCGTATCATTAGGACGGTCATTTAAGTCCGCTCTTCGTAATGCAAAATCTTTGATATTGTATTTTCTTAACTCTCGTTCTCCTATAAGTTTTTTGCATATTTCTATTGCTTCTTGCCAGCAAATAGTGTAACCTTTATCATTGTCTATTTCTTTTACTATATTACCTTCTTTATCGAAATCGTATTCTTTAAATAGTTTTGCTTCTCCAGACGAACTATTGAAAGAAACTTGCGATATTTTGCCTTCTAATGAATAATCGAGATATTTAACAACCCCTAATTGCTTATCAATTTTTATATTAAGAACCCCTCTTGAAGCACTATATAGTGAATAGGTAACACTATATAGCTCATTATCAATTAAAACTAATTCTCCCTTTTTCAGTTCATTTATATCTATATTCAAAAACATTTCATTTTTCGATACAGTAAAAATGGAATCTGTATAACATTTTTTTTCTTGTGAATACCCTTCAATATTTGATACAAGAAAGAAAAAAGCTAAAAACAAACATATTAAAAATTTATTTTTCATGGTATAGAAATTGACCTGTCTGATTGCAATTGCTTGTTTGAAGAACAAGCAAAAATAAAGAGCACTAAAAATGCTAAATATGGTTTCATGATTTTATTTTTTAGTGTAATAAATCCTATTGCCATTTCCGAGTATATTCTTTGTCAAGTGAACAATCACACCATCTTTATTAATTTACAATTTCTTCCGTTATTGTCTTTCCAGTTTTGGCATCTATTCTAAAAAATTTATGTTTTATTATTTCAAACTTTTTTGTTCTATGAGATGCAAAATAAACTTTCCAAGAATATTCTCTTTCATTGTTCTTAATTAATGAATCTCTTTGTAGTGCTTGAAAATAAAATTTACTCCCCGCTTTTTTTATAGTTGATTGTATAATTTCTTTATAGCAAATTGGGTATTTACTATATTGATTATGATCGATAGTTTTGATTACTTGACCTTGGTCATTATAGATGTATTCGTTACCAATGTTGAAATTGCCTTTGTTGTAAAATGAATATAAATGTATTATTCTTAAAGTTTTTTTATCATATAATATATGCTTTTCAATATTTGATATTTTGTTAATAATATATTTTCTCCATCCATCTGATTTTGTATCAACAGTAATTTCAATACTATCATTTTCAAGTAGAGTAGAATATCCTTCTTTATAAAGCTCATTTTTATATGGCTCAATATTTATTGTCTTATCAATGTCAAGAATTTTATCATTAAAATCACAATTTGATGTGTCATATTGTAATTGCTTGTTTGATGAACAAGCAAAAAAGAAAAGAGCTAAAATGAATATATATGTTTTCATAATTTGTTGCTTTAGTGTAATAAATCCCATTGCCATTTCCAAGTATATTCTTTTTCAAGAGAATAATCCATATAGTTTTTTGTCATTTCACCTTCAAAATAATATTTTTCTCTTTCATCAAATGTATGCTTTAAGCCTAGCGCGTGCATTATTTCGTGAGGAATTTCTACTGATGGGTACATATATTGTCTATCATTCCCTAAAAACATTAGGCATAAATTACCAAAAGTTGCTCCGTTATTAGATGAAATAAGGTCTTTATTACTGTCCGTTGGTGATTGTGTAATTGAACCACTTTTAAGATTTGATAAATACAGAGTGATTTCATCAGCTTGCAATCTCTTTTGTCTTAATAAATGTAAAGTGTTTAATGCTGTTGTTAAATTTATCTTGTTTTTATCGTCTTGTATTACGCTGTCATTTTTGCCAACTTCAAGATTTGTTTTCATTCTGTCAATATGGGCTTGTTCTGGCTTATTTGTTACAGGAAGTGTAATATCTAGGTTTTCAGAATTTTCATTTACAATTTTAATATCAATTAACGCTGGATTGAAAGCAGTTTTACAATAGTCTTTTAAGTTTTTGATTTTAATTTGGCCTTCAATAATGTCCTTGTCTCCTTCATTAAAATTCACGACCACCCAACGCACATTTACTTCTTTGGGCTCTGGATAAAAGAAGTTGATAGCTCCAACTACTTCGCCATCACCCTCAATATTTATTTGGGTTTGGCTTCCTGAGTTGTTGCAAGTTATTTGTACTTCTTTGGCATCTTTGAGGTTTGCGGGCACGAATGTAAAATCTGGATTTTCGCTAAACCTAATTTCATTAAAAAGCTCGTAGTTTTTTCGTTTATCTTCGTTGATTTTCAAGGTTATGGTTTGCCCTCTTCGCATACTTACCCAAACCGGGAAATATTTTTCACTATAGACTAGTATAGGGTTGTACTCGTTTTCGAATTCTGTGAAATCCTTACCCTTGAATACTTTTTTCAGACCAGAGTCAAATTTGTCAAAGCCAAATTTTCCTTCTTTTATGTCGCTACTATTGGCATCAAAAGTTAGTATTACTCTTTTTTCTTTCTCCTCTTCTTTTTGCGGTTGGTATGGTACGGGTTCACTTGGCGGGATCCAGGATTTATTCCAATGCTTAACCAATTTTGCTCCATAATCCTGTATGGCAGGAGAAATGGTAAGCTGAGTTTGCATATTGCCTGCATGATAAGTAGAGAATATTTCCGAAAACTCAACAATATAGGTGTCCTTAAATTTGTATTTTCTGGTTACAGCTTCATTAAAACCTTTGTCCCAAAAATGTATTTCTCCATCTTCCATTCTATCTGTTTCTAGCTCCACTTCTTTGGTCATATTATGCATAAAAACATCATCATTTTCTTGTGTAGTAAATACCAATGTTATCATGCCGCCTTCCATGTCTGATCTTGGAGAGCCTTTTGCACAAGTAAATTTATCATAACTCATACTTGTCCAAAGCAACTCTCGCTCTTCTCCTAAAAAATATAATTTTGCGTTTGTCATTTATTTATGTACAATTTCGTCTAAAGTTTTTTTTCAAATATATAAATTAATGCCGAAAACACTGACGAAATATGTTTTAGTTTTGCGTCTTTTCTTAAAAACAACTTCCTTTGATTCTGAGATTTTAAGGGTAACCATATTAAGAAACAAAAGATTATCTTTCATCCTTAAAATCTGATAAAATTAGTACCTTAAAAATGATACAGTTCAAATCCATAAATCAATTAGAGGTTGCAACAAAACCCAAAAGAGTTTTAAAATACATTCTTATATCGTGCAAACAAGGTAATGCCACTATTGTAATAGACGAAAACGAGTTTATACTCCGTGAAAACCAAGCGATTACTATTACTTCTGGGCAAATTCATTTTTTTAAAGAAATTAATGGACAACTGGATATCATAGAATTTACACTTGATTTTATTTGTAAAGATGATAATGACATTGAGCTGATTTTCCATAATGGGCTTTTCTGTCACTTTGGGATGAATGAAATAATTACGCTTAAAAATACGGCTGTTTTTAAGGATCTATTACAAAAAATAGAAGTTGAACTAAACGAGAAACCGTATCAGTATTTAATTTCAATTCGCAATTATATAGTACTTCTTTTGGTTGAACTGAACAGAGCCAAAGTAGAAAACGGAGACGAAATCTGGAAACCAGACGCTTTGTTTCTTAAATTTCTGGAAGCCATCAGAACTCATTTTGCAGATAATTATCCATTGTCAAAATTTGCAGAAATATTACTTACTACAGAGGCTAAACTTAATGAGTTAGCCAAATTACATACCAATAAAACGGCTCAAAATGTTATTTTTAGCTTGACGATTTCAGAGGCCAAAAGACTTTTGCTCTATCATAATTTATCTATCAAGGAAATCGCTTTTCAATTAGGCTTTAACGATCCTTTTTATTTTTCTAATTTCTTTAAAAAACATACTCAATTATCCCCTAAGGAATACAAAAAGAATGTTGTCCTATAAATTTTATATGTTTTTCTGAAGATTGTCTATTTTTTTGGCTTGCTGAATGCTTCAACTTTGTACTTGTAATTAATCCACAAAATAACAAGTATGAACACTCAACAAAACATCGCTTCACTACTATTACGATTAGCATTGGCATCAGGTTTTTTATCAGCCGTTGCAAGCCGATTAAACCTTTGGGGAAATCAATCATCTGGTTGGCAAAACTTTTTAAGCTATACAGAACAGGTCAATTCTTTTGTACCTAAAGCTTTCATTTCACCCCTTGCTGTAACAAGCACCGTTTTAGAACTTCTTTTGGGAATTCTCCTTTTAGTGGGGTATAAAACACGCTATGTAGCCTCTTTCGCCGCGATTCTTACCTTATTATTTGCTTTAGCAATGACTTTTTCCTTCGGTGTAAAAGAACCGTTAGACTATTCTGTATTTGTATTTAGTGCCGCAGCCTATCTTTTAGCCAATTTTCCAACCAACAAATGGAGTATTAATCAATTATTAAATCAATAAAATTTTAGAACCATGAGCCAAAACATTCACGATTACATTGTAAACACACAACAACAAGAATGGCATCCTTTAGTAGAGAAAGGTATTCATTATGAAGGCGTATTTGTAAAATCACTTCGCTTTGACACAGAAAGCCAGCGATCTACAACCATTCTTTTAAAGTTTCAACCAGGAACCAGTTATCCTTATCACAATCATCCAGCAGGCGAGGAATTATTTATACTTGAAGGCGAGGCTATTATAGAAGGAGCATCATTAAAAGCTGGTGATTATTTATATACGCCACCTAGTTTTAAACATGCTGTGAGAACAGAAACGGGTTGTACCATCCTATTTATAGTACCCGAAGAAGTAGAAATTCTATAACCAAAAATCTATAAATTTTATCCAATTGCCTATACCTACTACTAGAACAACCACAGAATATATCATTATTCTGTGGTTGTTATTTTTTATAAAATACCGAAACTTCTTTTAACAATTTGTAATAAAAATATATCTATATTCGTTAGCTGCTAAAAAACTAATCTGTGATACAAAATCGCTTTGTTAACAAAGACACAAATCTCTGTTTATAAACAAATTAAGTACGATTTCATTCAACAGAATTACTGATACAGCATACAGAACAATCGAAAAACAACAATAAAAAAATCGACAATATGGTAAAATTTGCTTACACAATTCTTTATGTCCAAGACGTAGCGAAAGCACTTGAGTTTTACGAAAAAGCATTTGGCTTTACAAGGAAATTTATAACACCCGAAAATGACTATGGAGAACTTTTAGTAGGCGAAACAACGCTTTCTTTTGCTTCGATAACATTGGCAAAATCAAACTTAGAAGACGGTTTTACTGAAAGTAGTTTGACAAACAAACCATTTGGAATTGAAATTGCTTTTACAACAGACAATGTAGAAGAAACAATCAAGTTAGCAATTCATGCTGGTGCGACAATTGTTGAAAATCCAAAAACCAAACCATGGGGACAAGTTGTTGCCTATTTAAGAGACCTTGACGGTTTTCTAATTGAGATATGTACGCCAATGGGCTGAAATACAAAAACTGCCCTTCAAGGAATAATAATCGACTTCAATACAAAGATATCCTAGCGGCATAAAAACCCAGAATGACAATACTTTTTTACAACACTATTAAACAGAAATAATAAATTTTACTATAACAAATGACCCACTATTTCAAACCTATTTACTTTATTGCTTTCATATTCTTATTAACAGGATGCCATTCTTTTGGTCAAAAAAAAGAGGATGATTACACCGCTAAAATTGACAGTTTAATTACAACAACAAATGTTAGACAATTCAACGGAGCGATTCTAATTGCACTAAATGGAAAAACAAAATATTCTAAAGCATACGGATATTCTAATTTTGAAAAAAAGCTGCCATTGAAAATCGATGATCAATTCGAAATCATGTCAAACAGCAAGCAAGTAACCGCTACTTTAGTTTTGAAAGAAGTAGAAAAAGGCAAAATAGATTTGCAGTCACCTATAAAAAAATACTTGCCCAACCTAAACCAAACATGGGCAGATTCGGTTACAGTGCACCAATTGCTAAATTTTTCTGCTGGAATCCCAGAAGATTTGGGTAAAAAATTGTTGTTTAAACCGGGTACTGATTTTAAATACGGAAATACTTCATTCGCATTATTAGGAAAGATTGTTGAATTTTCTACTAAGAAATCATATTCTACAGTTGCAAATGAATTGTTTAAAGAACTCAAAATGAAGAATACATTTTGCTACACAAAAGACAATAATCAAAATCTTGTATCGGGATATATAAACAGCAACAATACATTCGAAGTATTAGAAAATAAACCAATCACTCCAGAAAACGTACCAGCTGCCGGAATAATTTCTACTGTAAACGATTTGACAATCTGGGATAACAACTTGCATAAAGGAAAAATTCTAAAACCAGAAACTTATAAACTAATGACCACTTACTCTATAACAGCACAACACGATGTCTTTGGAAAAGAAAAAGTGGGTTATGGCTACGGAATAAGAATTAGCGATAAAGAACCCATAAAATATATTGGTCACACCGGAATGGGAAATGGTTTCCTTTCTACAAACCTATATTTTCCAAGCAAAGATGTTACCATCGTAATATTAGAAAACCAAATCAATGAAAAGATGGATTTGAGCTACTATTTTGAAATAGAAATCAAAAAGATAGTAATGAACAGTAAATTGATACAATAACAATTGCAGTTTGTCGAGATTGGAACTTAAATATTCCTGTTTAAGTTAAAAAACAAGGGATTTCAAATTCTTCAATCTCGACAAGCAGCAAAATATTGGCAGTTGTTTATAATGATGCTACTTACATTGTAGTCCCACCATCAACAATAATCTTTTCATTTCTCAAAACCAGTGATTTATCAGAAACTAGAAACTCCAGAATTGGAGCAATATCTTTTGGATTAACAATTCTTCCTATTGGAGATGTATTTGAGAAATGTTCTAACATATTTTTTATTGCATCATCACTCATCCCAGACTTTTGTTGAATCGGACTTTCTGTAACACCTGGGCTAATTACATTTACCCGAATACCCTTTGGTGCAAGTTCTAAATTCAACACTTTTGCAATACTTTCGATTGCTGCTTTAGTGGCTGTATAAATACTTGTGTCGGCAAAAGCCTTAAATACAACTACCGAAGAATTCAAAACAATACTTGAGGGATTGTTCATAATTGGAATAAATTTTTGAATTGTAAAAAAAGCACCTTTGAAATTTACATCCATCGTTTCATCAAAAATTTCTTCGCTGGTATTCTCAAAACTTGCCGCTTTAAAAATCCCTGCATTTATAAACAAACCATCAATTCTATTAAACTTCTTTTCAATCGAGTTAACTAGTTGATTAATTTCAGATAGTTTGGAAGTGTCTGACAAAAATCCAGTAACCCCATTTCCTAATTTAGACAAAGCGGCATCTAAATTTTCCTTTGTACGCCCTGTTATAATAACTTCGTACCCCTCCTCTAAAAGATATTCAGCACAAGCAAATCCAATTCCTGTTGTTCCGCCCGTAATTACAATTGTTTTTTTAGTTTTCATTATATATCATTTTAGAAATTATTTCAAGATGTGTGTTATACTGCTCCATATATAGATCAATTGTTGGATTTTTTACAACGTCAAAACAATGAAAATTAGGTAAAACATCGTACCCGCAAAATTTATAGTTTAAAGTAACATTGAATAAAACATCATTCGCAGATTTCCCACTCAAAAAAGCCTGACTCTTATTGTCAAAACTTTCAATCGGCGCATTCCAGGTTGCAGATACCATTACTTTTTTTCCATCTAAATTTCCACCAGATCCATACTGTTTTGTTGCATCATTTCTTGATCTTCCGTCATCATTAAGCATTTTTTGAGAAAGCAATCCTTCCATAAAAACTTCATCAGCATATTTTTTATAAATCCATGGAGTATTGAACCAAAAAACTGGTGTTTGAATGATAACTAAATCAGCTCTTAAATGCTTCTCTACTTCAGTTGTAGGATCATAACCGTTATTGACAAAAGTCTCCATAACTTCAAATTGCTTGTTTTCAAAATATGATTTCGCATGTCCTGCTAATGTTTTATTTAATTTTCCCTCAGAAACTCCATCATATTTTTGGTGTGTATTGATAAGTAATATTCTTTTTTTGTCTTCCATATCTAAATTATTTTTCTGACAAAACTATATCTTTACTATATTTGTGACAAGTACTTACCAAAAAGTAATGTACTTACTTTTAAGTTATAAAAATTGATAATCAAACAATTACACTATGGAAGTTTTTGAAAAAAAATATAAAAATGCAAATGAATGTCCAATTACAACTTTCATGGAAAAAATTGGCGGAAAATGGAAACCTGTAATTATTTGGCTTTTGTTAAAGAATGGAACAATGCGTTTTAATGAGTTAGACAAAACAATCGTTGGAATTACACAAAAAATGTTATCGCAACAATTAAAAAGTTTAGAAGAAGAAAATATAATAAATAGAATTTCATATCCAGTTATTCCACCAAAAGTAGAATACAATTTAACCGAAAAAGGAAAAACGTTATCCGAACTTATGGAAAAGATGATGGAATGGAGTACCCATAATTTATAAGATAATTTGCATACACAACGCTAAAACTTGAATCCAAAATAAAAATAATTAATGAAAAAATCTATTTTACTATTCCTTATCCTTTTTAAAACTCCCCTATTTAGCCAAGACTTAAATTTATTGGAAAACAAATTGAATGATTTAATCGAAAAAAGAATCAACTGGAGTGACAACCAAAATGAAGGTTCTTATGATTCATTAGCAAAATACAATAAAGAATTTGAAAAACTAATTTTGAAATTCACTGCAACAAATCCTAAAACATTAACCTATAACTTTAAGAAAATCAAGACTGATCTTACTATAATTACATCAGAAGACGGACTCTTTAGAATATACACTTGGAATACATTTGAAGGTGGTACGATGCAATTTTACACAAATGTTTTTCAATATAGCATTGATGGAAAAGTATATTCAAAATTAAATAAGAAAGAAGGCTATGATAGTGGTTGTCGTTTTTATGAAATCAATGATATACAAGCAAATGACAAGCACTATTATGTTACCAATAGTGTAAAAGTAGGAAGTAGTGCCGCTTATTTATACCAAGCCAAAATATTTTCACTTGAAAATGGCGCATTGAATGAAAATGCCAAACTGATAAAAACAAAAAGTGGCATAAAAAACACTTTAACTTATGATGTGGACCTCTCAAGTTCATCCAATAGTGATAGAAAAGACGGTATAGAAAGTCGTGATTATATGAGTTTGATTTATGACAAGAAAAACCAAACGATTGTGATTCCGTTAATAAATGCTGATGGAAAAATCACAAAAAACAAAATACGTTATCAATTTAAAGGAAGCTATTTCGAAAAAATATAAACTCTGTATTAACTTCTAAAAAAACGCAATCAAAATGAGAAAAGCACTGATTCTTTTAAGTCTAATTGTATTTGCAAATGGAAATATACAAGCTCAAATAAAGAACAAACAAGAAGTTATAAAACCAGAATTTGGAAAAATATTGGATAGTCTAAAAGTAAAAGGGGCAGTTTTAATTTATGATATAAAAAACAAAACCTATTATTCTAATGATTTTTCATGGACAAAAAAGGGAATCATTCCAGCATCAACTTTTAAAATTCCAAATTCAATTATCGCATTAGAAACAGGAGTGGTAAAAAATGATTCGGTTATTTTTAAATGGAACGGAGAGAAACGAAACTTCAAAAAATGGGAAAAAGATTTAACTTTCAAAGAAGCATTTCGTGTTTCCTGTGTTCCCTGTTACCAAGAAGTGGCAAGAAAAATTGGGGTTAATAGAATGAAAACCTATCTAAAGAAATTGAATTATCCCAGAATGGTTTTCGATACCTTGACCATTGATAATTTTTGGTTACAAGGAAAATCCAAAATTTCCCAGATGCAGCAAATAGACTTTCTCGAAAGATTGTATTACTCCCAATTACCCATTTCTAAACGAACCGAAAATATTTTGAAAGACATTATGATAATCGAGAAAACCGAAAGTTATACTCTAAGTGGAAAACCAGGTTGGGGAATGCGAAATGAAATCAATAATGGTTGGTTAGTGGGGTATTTAGAAACGAATAATACTGTTTATTTTTTTGCCACTAATGTTGAAAAGAAAGAAACCAATATGGATGAATTTCCTGCGATTCGATTAAATTCAACCAAAGAAGCTTTTAGAAAACTGAAGATTATTAAATAGTCATACCGATCAAATAATTTCAAGTCTCTTTATACTGTAATGTATTTTTCAAAAAAGCATTAAGAAACGAAGACAATTCTCCTAAACTCAATCCATTTTTTTATCCCAAAATCCTACTTTTTCCTGTTCAACTCAAAAAAAATCCCTTTGGGTTAGAAATCCCCGATTATTTATAAGAACTTTGCACGCTTTTTGTAAAAATGCAATCCTAGAGTCCTTTAGAAATTATAAAACAATCATCAACTGATGAAGAAGAAAATAGAAATATTAGCACCTGCAAAAGATTTAATTCATGGTATAGCAGCCATAAACAGTGGTGCCGATGCCGTTTATGTTGGTGCTCCACAATTTGGTGCACGTTCTAATGCCACCAACTCTGTTGAAGATGTTGCTGCCTTGGTAGAATATGCCCATTTATACAATGTACCGGTTTTTGTGGTTTTGAATACTATTCTTTACGACAATGAATTAGAAACTTGCCGTCAGTTAATTTGGAAATTATATGACATAGGTGTTGATGCGCTTATCATTCAAGACATGGCCATTATGGAAATGGACTTACCTCCTATCATCCTACACGCCAGTACACAAGCCAACAATAGAGATGCCGACAAAATGAAATTTTTGGCCGATGCCGGAATCAAACGTGTCGTATTAGCTCGTGAATTAAACTTACACCAAATCAAAGAAATCAGTACTGCAACCGATGTGGAACTGGAATTTTTTGTAACCGGTGCTTTATGTGTTTCTTTCAGCGGAAACTGTTATATGAGTGTCGCCAATGGAGAACGTAGCGCTAATCGTGGTTCTTGTGCTCAAAACTGCCGTTTGCCATACAACTTAATTGATGGTCATGGAGATACATTAATTAAAAACACTCACTTACTTTCTATCAAAGATTTTGACGTTTCAAACGAAATTCCAAATTTAGTGGAAGCAGGTGTTTGCTCTTTCAAAATTGAAGGACGTTTGAAAGATATTGTCTACGTAAAAAACAATGTTTCTTACCTTAGACAAAAACTGGATGCTTTCTTAGAAGGAAGTGATAAATATACCAAAGCTTCTTCCGGTAAATGTACATATACTTTTGAATCGGAATTAAATAGAACTTTCAACCGTGGTTATACCGATTATTTCGTAAACGAACGTCATAATACAATCGGATCTTGGGAAAGCCCAAAATCAAAAGGACAATACATTGGTAAATTGATAAAAACTGTTGGAAATGCATACGAAATTGAAAACGGACACTTATTGAACAATGGTGACGGTTTATGCTACATCAATGAAAATAATGAAGCCGACGGTATTTATGTAAATAAAGTAGAGAACGGTTTAGCTTATCCTAATGTACTTAAGGAAGTTAAAGATGGTACATTTATTTACCGTAACAATGATGCTGCATTTATCAAAATCGTAGAACGTGAAGACAGTGCCGTTCGTAAAATAGGCACCACTTTATTGTTGTTCGAAAATGAAACAGGTTTTGAATTACTTGCTACAGATGAAGATGGAAACGTGAGTACAGTTCAGTTGGTTCACCCAAAAGAACAAACCAAAAACAATCAATCTATAGAAGAGAACATCAAAGCACAATTGGCAAAAACAGGATTTACTCCTTATACAGCCGATGAAATAACGGTTCAATTTTCAGATAACTGGTTTTTACCAATTTCAAAAATCAATGAAATGCGTAGAACCGTTTACGAACAATTATCTGAAATTCGTTTGAAAAATTACAAACGCGAAGAACGCAAAATTGAGAAAACGAGTCACCCTTACCCAGTAGAAAAATTGGATTTCATGTACAATGTTTCCAATAAACTGGCTCGTAAGTTTTATGAGCGTCATGGTGTAACCGAAATTGAAAAAGCATTTGAATTACAATGGGATCCAGGAAAATCACGTGTAATGACTACCAAATATTGCATCAAATACGAATTGGCTAAATGTCCAAAATACCACAAAGACTCTATGGAAACCAAGCTAAAAGAGCCTTTGGTTTTAAAACAGGGAGAACTAGAATACAAACTGAAATTCAATTGCAAACCCTGCGAAATGGAAATCTGGGAAAAAGACGCCGAATTTGAAATTGAAGAAGATTAGTATCTAGTGTAAAAAGGTTTACACCTATTTAATTAAACATATATCAAAAACCACAAAATAAAGTATTCTTTATTTTGTGGTTTTTTCATTAAATACAGTTTGCAGGATTATGAAACCTGGGCTTTTGTTTACTTTAAACTAAACCACTATTCACTAAAAGTCCATAGATTTGGTTGGCAAACTAAAAGTCAACAAGATTGCATCATTTATTTATTAGTCATAAATTAATTTGTGAAAATTTGTGCAATTTGTGGCTAAATATTTTTAGAAGTTAAAGCAAAAGCACTAATGTACATAATTTTAAACCACATTCAAGACTAACAAATAAAATACTAATAATCAAATACCTACATCTTATCCCAAATTAACATTTTACTCAAATTATTACAGAAAACAAAATAGTACTTCCTAAAATTTGAGTAACTTTACACCTCCCAAACACATCAGATTATTATCCTTCAATAAAAAAGGATAAACACACAAATACTGAACTTTTTCCATTCAAACTTCCCCAAATTACCACATATTGATTTATTGAATCTGTGTTAAACGTCTAATTGCATTCACTCATAAGTTTGCTCTCTAACATTATAGTAGGTTGTTGTAAAAGAGTTAATTTAATAACTGATGATTATGAAAAAGATATCCTTTACTTTATTATTTGTGTTATTGTTTTCTACTATTATTGCTCAAACGGTTTCAATAATTCCTCAAAACGGATCATGGAAATATCTGGACAACGGGAGCAATCAAGGGACTGCTTGGCGTTCCACTACATTTAATGACAACACTTGGAAAAGTGGAAATGCAGAACTGGGTTATGGTGATGGCGGAGAAGCTACCGTAGTAAGTTATGGCTCCAATACATCCAATAGATACCGTACCACTTATTTTAGAAAAGCTTTTTCAGTATCGGCACCAAATACATATTCATCGTTTACATTAGGACTGCTACGCGATGATGGCGCCGTTGTTTATTTAAACGGAGTCGAAGTTGTCAGAACTAATATGCCCACAGGAAACATCGATTACAGAACATTGGCCAGTTCGGCAGTTAGCGGAACAAATGAATCAACTTTTTATACCTTCACTTTAAATCCCTCCTCTTTTGTTGCAGGAAACAATGTATTAGCGGTAGAAGTTCATCAGTCGGCAGCAAATAGCAGCGATTTGAGTTTTAATTTAAAATTAGATGCTACAACAGCTTCAGCAACATGTGCAACACCTTCTTCTCTTGCTTCTTCATCCATAACCACAACAACAGCCTCACTTTCTTGGTCATCAATTGCAGGAGCAACAAGTTACAATATTCAATACCGTATAGTTGGAGCTTCAACATGGACAACCACTACTGCTACAGTTACCACAAAATCATTAACAGGACTAACAGCCAATAGTAACTATGAATTTAGAATACAAGCCGTATGTTCAGTTACAGGAGCATATAGTACGACAGCTAACTTTACAACACTTGCCGCAGGAAACGAAACTCTCATAACCGCAAACTCATCATGGAAATACCTGGACAACGGAACCAATCAGGGTACGGCATGGCGAGCCACAACTTTCAATGATGCCACATGGGCAAGCGGAAATGCTGAACTAGGTTATGGAGATGGTGGCGAAGCAACAGTGGTGAGCTATGGTCCCTCTTCAACAACTAAATATATTACTACCTATTTCAGAAAATCATTTACAGTTACCAATCCAGCAGCTTACACATCACTACTATTAGATGTGGTACGAGATGACGGAATTGTTGTTTACATAAACGGAACCGAAGTGTATCGCAACAACATGCCAACCACAACTATTGCTTATAACACTTTATCTCCAGTCGCAATTAGTGGCACAGATGAATCGGCATGGATTAGCACTACATTAAATACAAGCACTCTTGTTGCTGGCACTAATGTTATGGCAGTAGAAATTCATCAACAGGCAGCATCCAGTACCGATATTAGTTTTAATGCACGCTTAAATGCGTCAAGTACCGCTGTGACACCTGTGGTTACCCGTGGGGCTTACCTTCAAAAACTAACTCCTAATGGAATTACCATTCGCTGGCGTACAGATTTGGCTTGCAATAGTACAGTACAATACGGAACAAGCACAGCTTATGGCAATACAACCAGCGATGCAACCATGACTACAGAACATAGTATCACACTAACAGGATTAACGCCTGCCACAAATTATTTTTATTCAATAGGAACTTCATCCCAAACATTGCAAGGCAATGCGAAAAATAATTTCTATACCGCTCCTTTAGTAGGAAGCACAGCTCCAATTCGGATTTGGGCAATAGGCGATTTTGGAAACGGTTCCACCCAACAAGCAGCCGTGCGAAACTCCTATGCAACTTATACTGGAACAACACCTACCAATTTATGGATTTGGTTAGGCGACAATGCTTATGCAAACGGAACCGATACAGAATTTCAAAATTATGTATTCGCACAATATCCAGACCAATTCAAAAGCATACCCTTGTTTCCTTCACCAGGAAATCACGACTATGCCGCGGTTGGCTATCAAAGCACAAATTCACTTACAACCAATTTCCCTTACTTCTCTATTTTCACGGTTCCGCAAAATGCCGAAGCTGGTGGTGTAGCATCCAATACACCTAAATATTACTCTTATAATTATGGCAACATCCATTTTGTTTCATTAGACAGTTATGGTGCATTAAACAATAGCTCAAGCCCTATGTATCAATGGCTCAATAACGATTTGGCCGCTAATAGCCAACGATGGACTGTGGTTTATTTTCATCATGCACCCTATGCTTTAGGTTCTAGTAATAGTAACACAGGTGTAGAACTCATAGACATGCGCACCAATATTGTTCCGTTACTAGAAAGTTATCATGTAGATTTAGTGCTTTCCGGACATTCTCACAGTAACGAAAGGAGTTATTTGATTAAAGGGCATTATGGTACGTCAACCACTTTTACGCAAGCCATGAAAGTTAGCACAGCAACGAATACTTTTACAAAAACAGCGCCGTATGACGGAACTATTTATGCAGTTTGTGGCACATCAGGTCAAAATCCAGGAGCAACGCAATCAGGCTACCCAATGCCATGCATGTACTTTAATAACAACACTAATAATTGCTCCTTGGTGATTGATGTAAGTGGCGATAATCTATCTTGCAAATACCTAGCGAGCACAGGAACTATAGTTGACCAGTTTAGCATTACAAAAAGTGGAACGAGTAAACTGGCATCAGCAACCACACAAAAAGAAAGTGACTTAATCAATATTTACACAATTGAAAATGCATTAAAAGTAAATTACTTTTTAAACGAAAATGCTAACGTAAAAATTGATCTATTTAATGCTTTGGGACAAAAAATCATTTCATTCGACCAAATCCCCACCTATCAAACTAAAGGGTATTACAATTTTGAACTCCCTTTATTGAAAAGACAAATAACCGAAGGACTTTATTTTATAATAGTTACCGTTAATGGAAACCCAATTGTAAAAAAAGCCTATGAACTGAAATGATGATGATAATGAAGCACGGAAATTCAAAATGATACTATTTGTCAAGCAAATCACTGTGAATTTATCTCAATAAAAATCAGTGATTTAAAAAGCGAATCATTAGTATCAAAATTTGATGGCGCATTACTTAAAATCCTAAATTTGTAATGAACCAAAAAATCTCATTATGAAAAATCTTACTACACACCTATTCCTTATAGCATTAGCATTAGCTTCTTGCAAAAATGAAGCTGAAACAAAAGAAAGCAACATACCTAAAGTAATTGTCCCGTTTACACAGGTTGCTATTCCGCAACAAAATCAAGCTGTAGCGACTCCACAGCCTAATCAAAACCAAAGTGTTATGTATCAAAATAATGGAGGTCAATACACTACAACACAAAATACAACAACGACAGTACAAACTGTTGCGGCTCCGGTAAAAGTTGCAAAAGGGATGAATCCTTCCCACGGCCAACCAGGACATCGTTGCGATATTGCTGTTGGAGCACCATTAAATTCTCCCATAACAACTACTAAAGCGACAGCACCACAAATTGTTTCTAATACAAGCGTAAGTGTTCCTTCAGCTACTGCTACTCCAACCCCAAAAGGTATGAATCCTCCTCATGGTCAACCAGGACATCGCTGTGACATTGCTGTTGGAGCACCATTAAATTCTCCAGTGACTACTGCAAAACCAGCAACTACACAAACTACGCCAACTTATAGCGTAACCGCTCCAACTAATGAGACTACCACTCCAACTCCTGCTGCAACACCTATTGCACAGTAAGAGGCAAAACTTTCGTCAATAATCCAATACCAGTTACAATTCTAAAAATCAAATTAATAAAGCTTTTTTCTTACCTTTAGAGAAAACAAAATCTGATTCCTTAACCAAGAAGTTTATAGAATCTTGATTTTTTAATTTTTAAAAAATTGTATTAATTTAAAATTCGAAGAAATGAAAAAAGTATTGTTCCTAACTGGTGACTTCACCGAAGATTATGAAACTATGGTTCCGTTCCAAATGCTGGAAATGATAGGTTATACTGTTCATACCGTTTGTCCCAACAAGAAAAAGGGTGACACTGTAAAAACAGCCATCCATGATTTTGAAGGAGATCAAACGTATTCTGAAAAGCCTGGACATAAATTTGCCCTGAATTATAGTTTTGATGATGTAAAAGTGGGAGATTATGACGGATTGGTCATTGCTGGAGGAAGAGCCCCAGAATATTTAAGATTGAATGAAAAAGTGATTGAAATGGTTCAGCATTTTTTCACAACCAATAAACCTGTGGCGGCCATTTGTCACGGTATTCAGATTTTAACAGCCGCTGGTGTTGTCACAGGAAGAAAACTAACGGCTTATCCAGCAGTGGGACCAGAAGTAACTTTAGCCGGAGGAATTTTTCAATCCATTCCAATAGATGAAGCATTTGTAGACGGCAACCTCGTTACATCACCAGCTTGGCCAGCACATCCAAGTTTCATCAGGGAATTTCTTAAACTTATGGGAACAAAAATTGAAATCTAAAATCAATACCAAATAATTTCAAATCTAAAGAATACATTAAAATAATAAGATATAAGAACTACAACTAAAGAATATTATGTTGTAGTTTTTTTATCTTTAACCAATATTAATAACCCTCAAAATATCCTATTTAAATTACCATACATGATTACAATTGCAACTCTAGAAGACATTATTTCCTTAGAAAAATTAATAAATTCAGCCTACCGTGGAGAAACTTCCAAAAAAGGATGGACAACCGAAGCCAACTTATTAGAAGGCAAAAGAATAACTGTAGATGAATTAACAGAAATTATTGAAAACAAGAAAAATACAATTCTAAAATACACCAAGAACAACCAAATTATTGGATCTGTATTACTTGCCAATGAAGGAAACAAACTCTATCTGGGAATGCTTACAGTTTCACCCGAATTACAAAACAGTGGCATAGGGAAACAATTATTACATGAAGCAGAAGTTCATGTCTTGGCATTAGGTTTGCCAAAAATTGTCATGACTGTCATTTCTATTCGGGAGGAATTGATTGCTTGGTATAAACGTCATGGATTTGAAGATACTGGAGCTAGAGAACCTTTTCCACTCAATGATGCCGACACGATAATTATAAATCAGCCATTGGAATTTATTGTAATGGAAAAAATAATTTAACACTTTCGATCTAGTTGAATATTATTTCATAAATTAGGAAAAAATATACGTATGAAAACACTAGATCAATGGTTTGAAGAATACGCGGTAAGTCACCAAAATCCAAAGAACAAGACCATACACTATATTTGTGTTCCGGCTATTTTCTTCTCGATTGTGGGATTATTAATGAGTATTCCTAGTGCTTTTTTAAGTAACCTCCTGCACCTCAACCAACCTATCATAGAAAACTGGGCAGTAGTGGTTTTGATTTTTGTATTGCTATTTTACCTCCGATTATCCTTAGTTATGGCAATCAAAATTGCCATTTTTTCAGCTCTATGTTTGATAGTTAATTTTTACATCGGGCAGTTCTTACCACTTTGGGCATTTTCAATTAGTGTCTTTGTTATTGCTTGGATAGGACAATTTTATGGACATAAGATTGAAGGGAAAAAACCATCATTCCTAAAAGACATACAATTTTTGATGATTGGCCCAGCATGGGTTGTCCATAATTTATTTTCTAAAAAATAGAACATTCTATAAACTGTCTTTACAGAAATTCAAAACTAAAAACATTTACTCAGCCTCTCGATTATAATAATTGAGAGGCTGAGTTTTTTATATAGAAATACATCGAAAAAAGTCTAAAAATCATATTCTTATAATAATTCTTTTAAACAGATACTTCACTCCTACCATTTCCTGATTCAATAAATCGAATCTAGAGTAAAACAAAAAAAGAAAATTCCATTAAGTATTATGAAAACCACGTATTTATACCTGAATCTTTAAAATAACTTGTTTCTTATCTTTGATTGAATGACAAATATTTAACCTAATTACTACAATAATTTGTAGTTAAAAAAAATCAAAGAAGATGATAAAAGATACAATTACAGCACCAGCACAATGGGCAGAAGAAACAACTGCAACATCTACACGATGGACAAGAGATTATGTATTTGATATCCTTAAAGATTTAGGAATCAAGTATATTTTTGGGGTTCCGGGAACTAATGAAATCCCTATAATTGATGGAACCTCCTATCCTGAAAATGGTGTAAAGTATATTGAATGCTTACACGAAAACATAGCTATAGGAGCTGCAATGGGTTCGGCTCGAATGACTGGAAAACCAGGAGTTCTTGTTGTCCATGTAACTCCGGGAATTGCTCACAGTATAGGCAATCTCTTTAATGCCTGTCGTTCACAAATGCCACTGGTAATTCTTTGTTGTCAACAGCAAAACGATTTAGTTACGCAAGAACCTTTATTAGCTTCGAATCTGGTAGATTTAGCAAAACAATATACCAAATGGGCACATGAAGTGCGTACAGCCGAAGAAATGCCATTGGTCTTACAAAGAGCCTTCAAGGAAGCTATGGCACCACCAAACGGTCCGGTTTTTATTTCTATACCATGGGAATATATGATGGTAGCTATTAGCGATAATCAAAAAGTAAAAGGAGTAACACGCATTTCACCACACTTTATAGGAGATAATCAAGCTATTAAAGAAACAGCTAATTTGCTGGCTACAGCCAAGAACCCACTTATTGTTTGCGGTGATGCTGTAGGTTATGCCAATGCTTGGACTGAGATTCAAGAATTAGCAGAATTAATTGGAGCTCCAGTTGTTTTACAAACCTTTAGTAGTGTTGCTAACTTCCCAAACAATGATTATCACTGGCAAGGAGAATTACCGGGCAGCCAAGCAGAAATTCAATCGGTATTTAAAGAGCATGATGTAGCATTTCTAGTTGGGTTTGGAGCTCAAGCACAAATTGCAGTATTTAAATATTCTGATGGAGCCCTTATTCCAGAAAATGTAAAACTGGCCTATCTAACCAATAACACTTGGGATATTGCCAAAAACTTCTACGGCGAAACCGCCATTTTTGGAGACATTAAAGCCACACTCCCATTATTAAACAACTACATCATACCTCAACGTCCTGAAGCTGCCATTGCAAGAAATGAAAGCCTAAAAAAACTGGCACTTTCTCGTGCACAACAATGGGAAAACTATTATGAAGAAGCTATGAACGAACCAGATATTTGGGCCGTAGTTATAGCAAAGGCATTAAAAGAAGCAATCGAGAGCCGTGATTTAACAAACAACTTTGTGTATGCACATGAGGCCGTTTCAGATGGAGCCCCATTTCAATACTATCTTCCTTTTGGAACTTCCGGAGCAAAACCTATTAGTTACTATTGTGTAGCTGGTGGTTCACTAGGATGGTCAATGCCGGCTTCACTAGGAATAAAACTAGAAGCAAACACTTCACAGGGAATAGGCACTAAACTGGTTATTAATGCTGTAGGAGACGGATCTTCCTTATTTTACCCACAGACATGGTGGACAGCTGCACATGAAAAATTGCCAATTCTATACATCATCACCAACAATCAAGAATACCATACGTTACAATTAGGGCTTCAACAAGTGGTTGCGGCTTACGGAGAAGCACCTGGATATGAATGGAAACCCAAAACAATGGATCCTAGTTATCTAAAATTAGAAAGACCTAAAATAGATTTTGTGAGTTTAGCCAATGCATTTGGAGGAGAACATGGTGAAGTAGTACTTACACCAGCTACAGTAAAAGAAGCCATTGAGAGAGGAATAGATCATGTCCTGAACAATAATACGTCATACATTTTAGATATGCGTATTGCTTCAAACACACCTGCAATGCAAGTAAAATCAGGCGATACAACATTTATGGTTGACAAACGATACGCTTTACAACCAATGCTAAATGTTTTTCATGAAAACTCTGTAAAGAAAAATGCATCATTAAAGAAAGGCATCGACATAGCAAATGAAACTATAAGCTATAATATCCCTTCTCTCTTCTAAAAAATAACCGTTGCGAAAGCAACATAAATATATATAAAATGGAAAATGAAAAAATTGACATCGCCATAGTTGGTGGAGGTGTTTCCGGTGTATATAGTGCATGGAAGCTTAAGACAAAATATCCTAACAAAAAAATTGTTCTTTTTGAAGGAAGCGATCATATCGGAGGTCGTTTACTCTCAGTAACACCTCCGGGGATTCCAAATATGGTGGCCGAATTGGGTGGAATGCGAATTCTGGAAAATACCCAAAAATTGATTGTGAAATTAATAAAGGATTTGAATGAAAAACTACCAAAAGACAATCAAATCGAACTATATGATTTCCCAGTAGATCAACCACAAAATATTGCTTACTTGCGTGGAGAATACCTACGTTTACAAGATTTTACAACAGAACCGGATAAAGTTCCATATCGTTTATCATTTTTAGAAAAAGGAAATACATCAGGCACCATAATCGTAAATGCAATTGAGCAGTTGGTTCCAGGCATAACAGACCCTGATTTAACAGAAGAGGAACGTCTAAAAATGTGTAGAGAAGCTAAATTTGAAGGACAGCCATTATATACATTAGGCTTTTGGAATTTACTTTACCGCGTAATTAGTGGTGAGGCATATCAATTCAGCATAGATTCAGGAGGCTACAATTCTACATTAATCAATTGGAATGCTGCCGATGCAATTCCATGGTACCTTTCGGATTTTGGAATTACACCAAAATACAAAGGATTTAAAAATGGATTTCAACAGGTTCCAATTTCACTAGCAAACTTCTTTGAAGAAGAAGGAGGCGAAATACGATTGAATGCCAAATTAGATGGATTTGAATCTAAAAACGATTACTTCGAACTTACTATCAATGGTAAAACTATCGAAGCAAGTCAATTAATACTAGCAATGCCACGTCGTTCTCTGGAACTGGTTACGCCTAATGCTCCTAAACTACAGGAAATTCAGCCATTAATCAGCAGTGTTACTCCAAGACCATTGTTTAAGGTGTTTACAACTTACACAAGTCCATGGTGGAGAAATGCAGGATATAATAATATCAAAGGAGAATATGTTCCTTTACAGTCTGGAAGAACGGTTACAGATATGCCTATAAGACAAACTTACTATTGGCCAAATAATGATGGAACACCTGCAGAAAGCGGTAGAGCAATGCTATTGGCAAGTTATGATGATGGCTCAAATATTGGCTTCTGGGACGGACTTAGACCTCAACGTAAAAAAGCTTGGAAAGAAGGTCTTTCTCATTCTGACATAGCTGATCCATACATTGGAGATGACGCTAATCTGGAAACAGTAGAAAGCGAAGCATTAAACCAGAAGTGGCATCAATACAAAGCACCAAGAAAAATGGTAGAAGAACTAAGCCGTCAATTAAAACAAATACACGATTTAGATTACACACCAATGGTGTATAGTGCCTCTTTCCGTGACTGGGGAGAAGATCCATATGGAGGTGGATGGAATAGCTGGAATATAGGCGTTAAAAGTTGGGAAGTAAAAGAAAAAATCGTTCACCCAATAGACAACTGCTCTCTATACATCTGTGGAGAAGCTTACTCTGACGCACAAGGTTGGGTTGAGGGAGCATTACAAACTGCAGACCTGATGCTAACCAAATTTATCGCAATAGAAAGCGAAGCTTCTGTTCTAAATGATGAGCTCATAGCAAAATAAAAAACAGACTCTTTAAAAAAATCACTGTATTAAAAATAATTATCGTTTTTAGTGCAGTGATTTTCATTTTTTAGCATCTCTAGATTTCAAATTCAGAATCTATATTAAACTTCATAATCAAGAATGCCACTCTATTCTTTGTATAATTATAGGATATGTTTTTTAGTGACTAAAATCAATAAAAACAAACAATTAAACAATTGTAAATCATATAATTAAAGCTATTTTTTCATAACTTTATGTGCTTTTTTACCTTATAAATAAAAAGGCAAAATATAACGTGGAGGTCAGAAACCACTATAAAAACGAGGCGAAACCAAAAGCCATACGAGTAGATAAAATTTTAACACCAATCAAAATGGAAGACAAACCAATCAAAATGGAAAATAAAAAGATAATTACTGTATTTGGTGCGACTGGTGCACAAGGCGGTGGACTAGCCAGAGCAATTTTGGCAGATAAAAACAGTGAATTTGCTGTAAGAGTTGTTACCAGAAACGCTAATTCAGATAAATCTAAAACATTCGCACAATTGGGTGCCGAAGTAGTCGAAGCCGACATAGATGATATCAAAAGCATTAAGAGAGCATTAGAAGGTGCTTATGGAGCTTATTTTGTTACCTTTTTTTGGGATCATTTCTCTGTTGAAAAAGAACAACAAGAAGTAAAAAACTTTGTAGAAGCTGCACTGGAATCTCATTTGCAACACATTATTTGGTCTACATTGGAAGACACCAGAAACTGGATGAAACTAGATGATGACAGAATGCCAACTCTAAATGGTAAATACAAAGTACCTCACTTTGACGGAAAAGGAGAAGCTGATCATTTCTTTACCGAAGCAGGCTTACCAACTACATTTTTAAGAACTTCCTTTTACTGGGACAATTTTATTCATTTTGGAATGGGGCCTAAAAAAGGAGAAGATGGTAATTACTATATAGCCTTCCCTATGGATGATAAAAAGCTATCTGCCATTGCCTCCGAAGATATTGGAAAATGTGCCTATGGAATATTCAAAAAAGAAAAAGAATTAATTGGAAAAACAGTTGGTATTGTAGGTGAAAAACTAAACGGAAATGAGATGGCCGCCAAACTATCAAAAGCCTTAGATAAAAATGTAATTTTTAATCCAGTAAGTCCAGAAGCGTATCGCAATTTTGGATTTCCAGGTGCCGAAGATTTAGGTAACATGTTTCAGTTTAAAAGAGATTTTAATGATGATTTTAACGGAGTCCGCAATGAAGTCTTCTCAAAAGAACTGAATCCTGAATTACAAAATTTTGACAAATGGCTCTCTGCCAATGCTTCCCGAATTCCTATTGAATAAAAAATCGTAATGAAAATAAATCATTAATCCCCGTTGGGTGTAATTCAAAAGGCAATTACACCCAACGGGCATTAATAACGAGTTCTAAAATGAAGCTTTCCTTTTTCAAAGAGAAAAAACTCAAGAACTTGTATTCAAAAAACAGTATACAACAACCAATCAAATATGGATTCATTCTCACATGTAGTTTTGGGAGCAGCTATAGGCGAAGCTATGCTAGGCAAAGAAATAGGTCGAAAAGCAATCCTATATGGAGTTTTAGCCAGTAATCTCCCAGACATAGATGTGTTCGGGACACTTTTTTTTAGTGATTCACAACAATTACTATTTCATCGTGGCATTACGCATTCATTTTTGTTTATAACACTAATTTCAGTTCTATTGGGTTGGCTCACCAAAAGATGGTCTAAAGACAGCCCCGTAAACTGGATCAATATGACGTGGTTATTCTTCATAGCCATGCTGTCACACATACTGCTAGATTCACTTACCGCTTATGGCACAGGATTATTTGAACCCTTTAGCAATTACAGAATATCCTTCAATACCATTTTTGTTGCAGATCCATTATATACATTTCCATTTTTCTTTTGTGTTTTATTGGCTTTTAGAGCAAAAAATGGTTCACCACAACGAACAAGATGGAATAATGCCGGTCTGTGCATTAGTTCCTTCTATTTGATTCTTGCAATTCTAACCCATCAGTATGTCTATCATGTAATGGAGAAATCCTTAAAAGAGCAAAGAATAACATTCGATCATTTCACAGTCACTCCTACTCCACTAAATATTTTTTTATGGATGGGATATTCACATGACAAAGATGGAGCATGGATAGGATACTACTCTATTTTTGATAAAGAAAAAAAAGTAAATTATTATCGAGTACAACGAAATGACTCATTACTTCTTCCCTTTGCAAGCGAAAGATCAGTAAAGGATCTTAAACGACTTTCAAAAGGGAACTATACCGTAACAAGAGAAGATTCTTCCCTATATTTTAATGACATCCGCTTTGGTCAAATAAGCGGATGGGATAAACCAAATGAAGCTTTTGCTTTCAAGTACAACCTCAACAAAAACACCGATAACAAAAGAGCTTTGAATAGAATCAAACATAAAGAATCTATGTGTGTAATATTTGCGTCCTTACTAAAACGAATTAAAGGGAAATAGATCATCCATACATCATTACACTGTCTTTACAAAATAAAAAAAATCTAGGAATAGATTAAATCATGATTAACAATTTTTCAAAGTCCTATTTCGGCCCTAACCCTCGCTAGAAAAAGCAAAGTCGGGGATTGTTTAAGATTCGGCCGGCTATAATAAACATTTTAAATATTTAAATTATGAAAAAAGCAAACATTGTATTCGTACACGGACTTTGGGCTGATGGTTCCTGCTGGAATGAAGTGGCGCCAGCGCTAATGGCTGAAGGCCATGAAGTGATTTCTGTACAAAACCCTTTATCATCACTGGCAGATGATGTAGCGGCTGTTCGCCGAGCCTTTGCTAAGCTGGATGGACCAATTGTATTGGTAGGCCATTCATGGGGCGGAGTAGTAATAACAGCAGCCGGAACCAACCCAAAAGTAAAAGCCCTAGTATATGTGGCTGCCCTAGCCCCCGACGAAGGCGAAACAATAGGAGAACTGACAAAAGATTATCAAACTGCCGTATTTCAGCATCTGGAAGTAGTAGACGATTATATTTGGGTAACCCGAGAGGGTATACAAAAACATTTTGCATCTGATCTTACTGAAAAAGAATCGGAGCTAATCTATTATACACAAGGCCCTGCAGCAGCAGGATTGTTTGTCGAAAAAATGACAGCACCTGCATGGAAGAATACACCCAACTGGTATATTTTGGCTACAAACGATGAAGCCGTTAGCCCGGAACTGCAACGTATAATGTCAAAAAGAATTGGGGCTACGGTAACTGAAATAGAATCGAGTCATGTTCCGATGATATCTAAACCTCAGGAAGTACTGCAGGTAATAAAAGCAGCTATTGACAGTTTGTAATTTTGATTCATACAATATTTATCAACCAAAGTGAATACCATTTTGGTTGATAAATTTCTATCCCTCGGCAATATTTCGACCTTTAAGCTCAATTATCTCTCAGAGTCAAAAATCAATAAAAATCCATCATATCACACAAAATATTACCTATAAAAAATTTTGAAAAGTATTCATAAAATTAAAATTCATTTAATTATTTGTAAGAAAAAAAGCTATACATTTGAAAGGGCATAAACGAAACAATCAAACACAAATTTTTAAAATTTAAGAGATGGATAATAGCTTGATAGAAATTGAACGACTTTTTGAAAACCTTAAATTCGCTTGGAATGAAGGCCATAGTGAACTTTATGCATCATACTTTACCGATGACTGCGACTATGTTGCTTTTGACGGACAACATTTGAAAGGAAAAATTGAAAATGCTCAATTACACAATAAACTATTCAAAAGCATCTTAAAAGGGTCGAAATTGACAGGAAAAATTAAAACAACCAAATTCATTACGTCCGACATTGCTATTTTTTATGCAGTTGGTGCCGTTCAATTGAGTTTTCAAAAAAACGTACCCAAGAACAAGCTTTCTATAAATACAAACGTGGTAATAAAAGAAAATGGTGTTTGGAAAATTTCATCTTTTCAAAATACAAGAATAAAAAAACCGAACTTTTTTCAACGATTATTCGCAAAATAGAGCGAAGAAAGTAATAAATTTGTAAAAACGACTGGCAATTAAGACAATAAAAAGCTTCAAATAAAACTGACTTTCGTCTATTTACCCAAACTTAGATAAGCTTTGCGAAAATTTATTTTGTACATAGCTATACTACAAAACCAACTCAATTACTATAAATCATTAAAACAATTATTCAATGAAATCATTAGTAAGGACTTTTATACTCATGGCAGCAATGACATTTACATACAATTGTTATTGTCAGACACTGCCCACGGACACGGTTAAAGAAACTTTACTAAAAAACGGATGGAAAACCGATCATATATTAGGGCTTGACCCTAATACCGAAACATACAAACTGACAAAATATAATCCTCAAGAAATATTTGCTGGAAACCTTACTCAATTTTTAGATAATTCAACTTTTCATAGCCAGTATACAGCCTGGTGTGGTAATGACAATTTTACTAACGTTTTTGGAAAATACAAATTTCTGGACAAAGACAAAATTGCTATTGCTGTAGATACAGTAACCTATTCCGGAGGATGGACCAAACCAACTGAACATAGAAAATCAAATTATTCGACCTTTACTATATCAATTGTAAAAGATACATTAATATTGACAAGACAGAAATAACTAGACATGCCTTTTGACATGAATAGCAAAGTACAACATATAACAAAACCTGCCCAAAAGCGGGTTTTCGTTTTTCTAAGACAATATTTTGGTAAAAGAATTTAAAAATAAAGTAAGAAACAAAAAATACGATAATGGAAATTGACAATTTATTGAAGCAAGTGAATTTTATTAAAGAAATAGATAAAATAAAATACATTCAGCGCAAAACCAAACTATTCAATAGCGACAGAAACGAGAACGATGCTGAACATAGTTGGCATTTAGCCATGATGGCAATTGTTTTAGCCGAACATTCGAATGAAAAAATCGATTTGCTAAAAGTTATAAAAATGGTTCTCATTCACGACATTGTAGAAATAGATGCCGGCGATACTTTTATTTATGACACCGTAAAAAATCACACCAATACTGACGAAGAATCTCTAGCTGCAAATCGAATCTTTGGAATCCTACCCCAAAAACAAGCCGAAGAATTAATTGAAATTTGGAAAGAATTTGAAAAAGGGGAAACAAACGAGGCTAAATTTGCAAAGAGCATGGATCGGTTTGAACCTCTATTGCAAAACACATCAAATAATGGTGGAACTTGGAGAGAGTTCAATGTAGATTATGCAAAAGTCTATGAGAAGAAAAAGGAAATTAAGAAAGGCTCTGAAACAATTTGGAAGTATTCAGAAGCCTTAATTAATGAAAGTGTAGAAAAAGGAATTCTAATTAAAAATTAACATGATTGCAACTAAAAAGAGAAATGCTGTTAACGCTATATTAGCTGAATATCAAAAAGCAATTTTGGAACTACAGAGTGTAATTCAAAACATCTCTGATGAAGATTTGGCATTTATAATTGATACAGAAACAAAAGACCCAGACTGTAAATCAATCCAAACTGTTCTTGCACACGTTGTGAGTTCAGGATATTCCTACTGCATTTATATTCGAGAACTAAAAAATGAAGGTATAACTCGCCCTGAGAAAATAAACCGTAAATCCGTTTCTGAATATAAAAAAGATTTAGACGATGTTATACAGTTTACTTATGACACTTTTTCTAACATTTCAGATAATGAGATAGAAAAATTTGATGAATCAGAAAAAATGAGGACTTCATGGAAACAATTGTACGATATAGAGCAAATGATGGAACACGCAATCGTACATGTTTTGCGTCACAGAAGACAAATAGAGAATTTTAAAACTCAGCTAGGTAAGTAATATTAGTGATTATCAAACTGAGCAGCATTTTGCGATAAACTAGGAGCTTTCTCTAGCAACTGAAACCTATTTATTTGCCGTTTTTTTTGATTGATTTTGAAGAAGATACACTCTAAATTCAAATAGCTTATTTGGATTATTTTTTCACATTTTTTTTAAAAAAAGCATTTTTTAAACAACTTTATTTCCATATGACTTAAAAATCGTACATTTATGAGCTTTTAAATTATCAAACACTCCCCCATGGAAAAATTAAAAAAGTTAATACAAGATTTAGAAAGTAAAATACCTAATCAAGAAATACTTAATCCAGCAATCTCAAAATCATCTGTTGGTTGGCATATTGAACATTCGCTCTTAACAATAATATTAATCGTTGGAGCATTGCAAAAATCAAATCCGGAAAATTATAAATGGAAATTTAATTTCAAACGCGTTTTAATATTCACCATAAATAAAATTCCAAGAGGAAGAGCCAAAGCACCTAAAGTGGTTCAGCCCAAAGAAGATGTCAACATAGAATCCTTAAGAAATCATCTTGAAAAAGGAAAAGCAAAATTAGCCGAGTTAAATTCCATAAGTGATAAAAACTATTTTGAACATCCATATTTAGGTCATTTAACTTTAAAACCAACTATCAAATTTCTTGAAATTCACACCAATCATCATCTGCAAATTATAAATGATATAATAAAAAGTAATTCATAGAGCTTTTTACACATTCGCTTACAGTCACATTTATCCAATATCCTTTTATAAAAAAATAAAAGGGAATAGTATTGTATTTTAAGACTAATACTCACTTTATTAATAAAAATCATTTTTTCAAAAAACCACAAAACACAATTAACCAAATAGTTACACTAAACAGTATTGAAATAAGAACCTACAATTTCATTTTTTGACCTATGTCAATATTTAAGATTAGGAACAATCGCACATTTGCACTGTTATTAATTTTAAAACATTAAAAAAATGAAAAAGAAGTATTTTAAATACATCAACACACTATTTGTAGTTATACCAATGACATTAATTATGGCATTTGTGGGTCTAATGAGAAACTATGGTTTTGGAGAAGATTGGTTCCTGAAATTCTTAAAAGCATGGAGCGTAATGTTACCTGTAGCCTATTTAGCTGCATTTATTATTATTCCAAATGCTAGAAAATTATCTGAAAAAATAACCGCTTAGAAATGGTACTTACAGAATTACATCCTCTCACAGAATTTGGCACAACTAGCCAAGAACGTGTAGAAAATGCTTTAAGACATCTTCAAAACGGAAAAGGAATTTTACTAACTGATAATGAAGACAGGGAAAATGAAGGTGATCTTATTTTCCCTGCTCAAAGCATAAACTCACAAGATATGGCAATGATGATAAGAGAATGCAGCGGTATTGTTTGTCTTTGCCTAACCAATAACAAAGCCGATGAACTGAATTTGCCTTATATGGTAACAGAAAATACCAGTCATTTTCAAACTCCTTTTACCATCACAATAGAAGCCACAAAAGGCATCACAACTGGGGTCTCAGCATCAGACAGAATTAAGACCATTCAAGCAGCTTGCAATCTAAATGCAAAACCATCAGATTTAGCAAGACCAGGACATATTTTTCCTTTACGGGCAAAAAACAATGGCGTTCTAGAAAGAAACGGACATACAGAAGGCAGCATCGATTTGATGAAACTAGCCTATCTAGAACCTCAAGCCGTTCTGTGCGAATTAATGAATCCAGACGGAAGCATGGCCAAACTATCAAGAATTATCGATTTTGCAAAACAAAACAATTTAATAGTATTATCAATAGAAGATATTATCTATTACCGTAAATTTGTTAGAGACTATATTTAATTTTTACAATGCAAGAACAACTGTCTAATTACATAAAAAAGAGTATTGATGTTACGGACGAAGATTTAGAAATTATTCTTTCTTATTTCAAACCAATAAAAAAAAACAAAAATGACCTTTTACTTTCACAAGGAGAAACCAGCCAACAAACTTTTTTTGTTGGCAAAGGTTGTTTAAGGATTTTCTTTGTAAACGAAGAAGGAAAAGATGTCACGAGATATATTGCTTTCGAGAATCAGTTTGCAACGGCATTAGTTAGCTTTATAACCAAATCACCCTCAACAGAATACATACAAGTCATAGAAAAATCAGAAATCTTATATATAAACCACCGAGATTTTACTAATTTAATGGAAATCGTTCCTAAATGGAGAGAATTTTATTGTAAATATCTGGAGAAAGCATACGTGAATAACACCAATAGATTAATGTCATTTACCACAATGGACGCTTTAGAAAGATACAACCAATTATTAAAGATAAATCCAACTGTTGTGAGACGATTGTCTAATAAAGTTGTGGCTTCCTATATAAATGTTTCTCAAGAAACTTTAAGTCGTTTAAAATCTAAAAACTAGTTTTTTGACTTAAATCAAAGTTTACACTATTTTTAATATTCAATTTTGTACTCATAAAAACAAATAAAATTATGAGTGAACAAGATTATTCAATAGCCGTACAAAAAGGTATAGTATTAAACAATAAAAAAATTGCAGAAAACACTTTCCATCTTAAAATTCAGAGCGAAGATTTCAAAAAGATGGAATATATTGCAGGATTTACACTTGATATCTATTTAGGGAATCCGTTTGAACAACCGGAAATAGAAGATAGAAAATATTCTTTTTGGGATTATGATCCAATTTATAATAATGCTGATATCGCAATTTGTACTTTTTCAAAAGGCAAAGGTGCGAATTGGATAAAAACAATTAAACCAGGAGATGCCATATATTTTAAACAACCTAAAGGCAAACTTTTGGCAGATAATAATGCCGAAAATTATTTATTGATTGGGGACACAACGTCGCTCTCACATTTGTATGAAATAAACAGAAACTTATCAATATCCAAAAACATTTTCAGTTTTATATACGTTAATCAATCACAAGATATTTTTCCAGATATTGACTTAAGTTATCCATTAAATTTCCATGTTATAAATCCAGTTTCAGCAGAAATTATTCTAAAAAAAATCATAGAGGAACTACCCGATAATTTAGACAATACAATAGCCTATATTTTTGGAGAACCAGAAACTTGCATAACCATACATAACTATTTGAAAAAAGATAGAAATTTCCCAATACAAAATCTACGAACAAAGCCATTTTGGAAAACAAATAAATAACCATTTCTAATTCAAATCATTGAATTACAAGTAGATAACCATATATGCATAAAATCTATCTTTCTCCGCGAAACTATAAAAAGCAATATCAAACCTAGTGTAACGTCTGGATACGGTGTCTCAAAAAAATGACAGATTCGTTTTATATTCCCAATTTAATTTTTCAAACAAAAAAGGTAAAAAAAGATTAAAAAGAGGTAATATTTTATAACTAAATTTGAATAACTCTTACACTTTAATTTTCAACACTTTATTAATCAAAAATATATTCTTTTTCAATGTTCATAGGCTTTGTCACAAAAAATAAAAGCTCTAAATTAGCAGTCTAATTTTTATAAAAAAAAACAATGAAAAATACTGCTTTAACGCACATACATGAGGGTTTGGGAGCAAAAATGCTACCGTTTGCTGGATACAATATGCCTATTCTTTATGATGGGGTAAATACTGAACATGAAACAGTTAGAAATGCTGTAGGAGTGTTTGATGTATCTCACATGGGTGAATTTATTCTCTCTGGTCCAAATGCATTGGCCTTAATACAAAAAGTAACTTCAAATGATGCTGCAACATTAACAATTGGTAGAGCTCAATATTCTTGCTTACCAAATAATGAAGGTGGAATTGTAGATGATTTAATTGTCTATAAATTGAAAGAAGAAGAATATTTATTGGTTGTAAATGCATCGAATATTGATAAAGATTGGGAATGGATTTCTGCTCACAACGATTTGGGTGTAGATATGAAAAACCTATCTGATGAATATTCATTATTAGCAATTCAAGGACCTAAAGCAGTAGAAGCTATGCAATCTTTATCTTCTATAGATTTAGGAGCTATTACTTATTATCATTTTGAAGTAGCAGATTTTGCAGGTAGAGATAATGTAATCATTTCAGCTACAGGATATACAGGATCTGGAGGTTTTGAAATTTATTGTAAAAATGAAGATGTAGAACACATTTGGAACAAAGTGTTTGAAGCAGGAGCTTCTTTCGGAATTAAGCCAATTGGTTTAGCTGCTCGTGATACTTTACGTTTAGAAATGGGATTCTGTTTATACGGAAACGATATCAACGATACAACTTCACCATTAGAAGCTGGATTAGGTTGGATTACTAAATTCAATAAAGAATTCACCAATTCTGAGAATTTAAAAAAGCAAAAAGAAGCAGGGGTAACAAAAAAATTAATAGCTTTTGAAATGCAAGAGCGTTCAGTGCCAAGACACGATTACGAAATTGTTGATGCAACTGGTACTGTAATTGGAGTTGTAACTTCTGGAACTATGTCACCATCTATGAACAAAGGAATTGGACTAGGTTATGTAACTACAGAAAACAGTGCTGTAGACAGTGATATCTTCATTAGAATTAGAAAAAATGATGTTGCTGCCAAAGTAGTAAAATTGCCTTTCTATAAAAAATAAAAAGATTAAATGAACAAAATTTCGCTTGTAATATTCTTGTTCACAAATACTCTATTTGCGCAAAATAGCAATTCTACATGTGAAATTCTATTCAAAATAAATACTCTCATTCAAGCAGAGCATATTAATCCAAAGCCGGTAAACGACAGTTTATCGGCTTATGTTTTTGATAACTTAATGAATGAATTGGATCCGTCAAGAAACATTTTTTACAAATCACAAATTGATGCCCTTTCCAGTAAATACCGTCTTAATTTAGACGAATTGATTCTAAACAAAAACTGTTCTTTTATATCCGAAATCAAAGCTCTTTACAAAGCAAATCTTGAAAGAAACAAACTCGTTTTAGACAAAATAAGCAAAGAAAACCTCGATTTCAACCAGCTAGACACAATACGATTCAAACAAAAAAATTTCAATTTTTATCTAAAAGAAAGTGAAGTTGATAAAGTTTGGAATAAAAAAATCCGTTACGAAATATTAAATGATATTTCTGGAAAAAGTAAAAATTTAGATTCTATAAAAAGCAACTTTACTTCATTAGCCTTAAAATCAAAAAAAGCAATTATTGATAATGAGATTTGTAAAATCAATGCCTTAACAAAAAGCGACAAACCTTTTGAAGACGGGCTTTACAATATCTTTTGTACTTATTTTGACCCACACACAAATTATTTCAGTAACGATTCTAAATCCAGTTTTGTATCCACTTTATCCAAAGAACGTTTATCTATGGGCTTAAACGTGAGCCTAAACAATAAAAACGAAATCATTGTATACGAAATTGATCCAAATGGTCCAGCCTTCAGATCCGGAAAAATCAAGAAGGGAGATCAAATTTTATCAGTTTCAAATCAAAAAGAGACTTTACAAGTTTCCTGTTCGTCATTAGAATCTATTTCAACCTTATTGTCTTCAGAATTAAACACCAGCATAACATTAACCCTTAGGAGAAACGCCGGTAAAATTTTTAAGGTTACCATAGAAAAGCAAATTCTAAAAGACGAAGAAAATGCCGTGTATAGTTTCATCATCGATAAGGAAATCAAAATTGGTTATATAAAAATTCCAAGTTTCTATTCAGACTTTGAAGGTCGAAGTGGTAGAGGCTGCGCACAAGATGTTGCCAAAGAAACCATTAAACTAATGAAGGACGACATCAAAGGTTTAGTTATAGACCTAACTGATAATGGTGGAGGATCAATGGAAGAAGCCATTAAATTAGCAGGTTTATTTATAGAGTCTGGACCAATATCAATATTAGTTGATAATAAAAAAAGACTATCCGTGATAAATGACCCCTACAAAGGTGTTATTTACAAAGGCCCAGTCATTATTATAATCAATGGAAATTCAGCCTCAGCAAGTGAATTTTTCGCCTCAATAATGCAAGATTACAATCGGGCACTTTTGATTGGTAGCACCTCTCTTGGAAAAGCCACCATGCAAACCATTGCTCCATTAGAAAAAAATGATGATCAAAATTTTGTAAAAATAACTATCAGTAAATTTTATCGAATAACCGGAAAAAGTCATCAGGCAGTTGGAGTAATTCCAGATGTACAAATCCCAACAATATACCAAACCATTTTTCAAAAAGAAAGCGAATTTCCAACCGCTTTACCAAATGACAGTTTAAATACACAAGTTCGTTTTAGAACCTATGTAAAAAATAGTCTGATAGACGAATTAGCACAAAAGAGCGCCAAAAGAGTATCCGAAGACCCTTATTTTAATTCCGTAAAAGCTCTTAATTCTAAAATTGACCAAACAGTCAACAAACCAAAACCAGAGATGCTGATGACAATAGACAACGTCTTTGAAGAACAAAACAACTTGTCTAATTTATGGGAAGAAATCAATAATTTTGACACTAAAGATCTTAATCTAAATGTATCAAATTCTGATTATAATAAGTCGTTGCTAATCATTTACCCCTCTGAAAAAGAGTACAATCAAATGCAACTGGATGCCTTAAAATCTAATCACTATCTCAATGAAGCCATAACAATCATTGAAGACTTTAAAGCATTAAAAAGAAACTAACAAAAACTTTATACAAAAATTCCAAAAGATTATAAATTGATTTTGGAAAAATAAGGAATAGCTGTATTTTTGCAGTTCAAAATAATAAAAAGAAATGGGAAGAGCGTTTGAATTCCGAAAAGGTAGAAAAATGAAACGTTGGTCAGCAATGGCTAAAGCGTTTACCAGAATTGGTAAAGATATTGTAATGGCAGTAAAAGAAGGAGGTCCTAACCCTGAAGCCAATTCAAGATTAAGAGCCGTAATTCAGAATGCCAAAGCAGCCAACATGCCTAAAGATAATGTTGAACGCGCTATCAAAAAAGCAACTGATAAAGATACTGCCAACTATAAAGAAGTTTTATTTGAAGGGTACGCTCCTCACGGAATTGCTCTTTTGATCGAAACTGCTACAGATAATAACAACAGAACTGTTGCTAATGTTAGAAGTTACTTTAACAAATGTAACGGAACTATGGGAACTCAAGGTTCTGTAGAATTCATGTTTGACCATACTTGTAACTTTAGAATACCAAAAGAAGGAATCGATCCTGAAGAATTAGAATTAGAACTAATTGATTTTGGAGCTGAAGAAGTTTTTGAAGATGAAGATGGTATTTTAATCTACGCTCCTTTCGGAAGTTTTGGAACTATACAAAAAGAGCTTGAAAACAGAAACCTGGAAATCCTTTCTTCTGGTTTTGAAAGAATCCCTCAAATCACAAAAAAACTTACTGAAGCTGAAATGGCTGATGTAGAGAAACTGATTGAAAAAATGGAAGAGGATGACGACGTAATGAACGTATATCATACTATGGAAGAAGCTTAGACTTCACTTAGTAAGACTAAAAAATAATAAAAAAGACTCCAAGGCGCTGCTTTGGAGTCTTTTTTTGTTAGACAATTTCTATTTAAAGCAAAAAAAACTCCAGAGTTTTCTGGAGTTTTATATATCAACAAATAGTTTATACCATTAAACTATTTTACAAATTCAACTTTTTGAGCTTCTTCTTCATTAACACTATCAAAGAAACCTTGATCATTCATCCATTCATCACTAAATACTTTACTCATATAGCGAGAACCATGATCCGGGAAAATAGCGATTACATTACTATTCTCATCAAACTCTCCTTCTTCCGCATATTGCTTTATAGCTTGCATTACTGCTCCTGAAGTATATCCGACAAATAATCCTTCTTTTTTAGTTACTTCTCTTGCTGAATGAGCACTATCTTCATCAGAAACTTTAATAAACTTATCAATTATATCAAAGTCAGTTGCTGATGGAATTAAATTTTTACCTAAACCTTCTATTCTATAAGGATAAATTTCATCATTATCGAATTCTTTAGTTTCATGGTATTTTTTCAAAACAGAACCAAATGCGTCAACTCCAAGTATTCTAATATTAGGATTTTGCTCTTTTAAGAATTTTGCAGTTCCGGAGATTGTACCTCCAGTTCCACTACAAGCAACAAGGTGAGTTATTTTACCATTGGTTTGTTTCCAAATTTCTGGTCCGGTAGATTTGTAATGAGCATCAATATTAAGTTGGTTAAAATATTGATTAATATAAACCGATCCTTTTGTTTCCTCGTGCAAACGTTTGGCAACATTGTAATAGGAACGGTCATCATCTGCAGAAACGTGGGCTGGGCAAACATATACTTTGGCTCCCAAGCTTCTTAACATATCAATTTTATCTTTGGATGATTTTGAACTTACGGCAAGAATACAGTTATATCCTTTTATAATGCTTACCATAGCTAAACTAAAACCTGTATTACCAGAAGTTGTTTCGATTATGGTGTCACCTGGAGACAAAATCCCTTGTCTTTCTGCTTCTTCGATGATGTATAAAGCTATTCTGTCTTTCGAAGAATGTCCTGGATTAAAGGATTCTACTTTAGCGTAGAAATTACCTTTTAACTCTTCAGTGACTTTATTTAGCTTAATAAGTGGTGTATTACCTATTAATTCTAAAACATTTTTACAAGCATTTATTTCTTCTTTCATAAAAAAATAGTTTATCAAAGGGTATTTTCAATCCACCCCGATATGATGCAAATCTAACAAAAAAAATCTAATTACTTTTGAATTTTTTCTAAATCTAGTAAAAAACTGTACTCTTTGGCCAATTCTTTGATCGCTTCAAAGCGTCCAGAAGCACCTCCATGACCTGCATCCATGTTAGTATCTAAAAACAAGAAATTATCATCAATTTTTAAGGCTCTTAGCTTAGCAACCCATTTTGCAGGCTCCCAATATTGCACCTGAGAATCATGTAAACCTGTAGAAACGTACATATTAGGATATTTCTGCGGTGCTATATTATCATAAGGAGAATAAGACAACATGTAGTCATAATACTTCTTATCGTTTGGATTTCCCCATTCATCATATTCCCCAGTAGTAAGTGGTATGCTATCATCAAGCATTGTTGTTACAACATCTACAAAAGCAACTTGAGCAATCACGCCATTATACAATTCTGGTGCCATATTAACCACCGCTCCCATCAACAAACCACCTGCAGAACCTCCTTCGGCGTATAAATGCTCCGGAGAAGTATATTTTTCGGCTATTAAAAACTTAGAACAATCAATAAAATCTGTAAATGTGTTTATCTTTTTCAACAATTTCCCATCCTCATACCATTGTCTTCCCAAATCTTCTCCCCCACGAATGTGTGCTATGGCAAAAATAAATCCTCTATCTAACAAAGTTAGTCTGGTCGATGAAAAAGTGGCATCCATAGAATGACCATAAGATCCATAAGCGTACTGAAGTAAAGGATTACTACCATCTTTCTTCAATCCCTTTTTATAAACCATAGAAATAGGGATTTTGGTTCCATCATTTGCCGTTGCCCAAACACGCTCTTCGGTATAATTACTCTTATCAAACTTTCCGCCAAGTACTTCTTGCTCTTTCTTGATTTCTTTGGTTTTGGTTCTCATATTAAAATCAATAATCGAAGACGGCGTTGCCATAGACTGATATCCATAACGCAATACATCGGTATCAAAATCAACATTTGATGATGTATAAGCCGTATACGTTTCGCTTTCAAAAGGAAGATAATACTCCTCTTCTCCACTCCACGGCATAATTCTGATTTTATTCAATCCGTTCTCACGCTCTTCTACAACCAAGAAGTCCTTAAAAATCTCAATATCTTCCAGTAAAACATCTTTCCTATGCGCAATAACTTCTTGCCAATTGGCTTTAGAAGTCTTGTCCACTGGGGTTTTCATCAATTTAAAGTTCTCAGCCTTATCCATATTGGTCATAATATAAAAACTATCCCCATAATGATTAATGCTATATTCCAGTCCTCTAACACGTTTCTGAAAAATTTTAAATTCTCCATCCGGGTTATCAGCATCTAGAATTTGATATTCTGTAGTGAGTGTGCTACCAGACTCTATCGCTAAATATTTTCTGGATTTAGACTTTGCGATGTCAACATTAAATGTTTCGTCTTTCTCAAAATAAACCAAAACATCATCAGCTTGTTTTGTACCTAGTTTATGTTTAAAGATCTTATCCGAACGCAATGTTACATTATCTTGATCCGAATAAAATATGGTTTTATTATCATTTGCCCAAACAGCACTTCCTGTAACGTCCTCTATTTTATCTTCTAAAATTGTATTGTTTTCAAGATTTTTTATTTGAATGGTATAAATGCGTCTTCCTACAATATCACAGCTAAAAAGTGCCATTTTATTATCTGGACTAATACTCAAAGCGCCCAATTGAAAATAAGGCTTGTCTTTCGCCATTTCGTTACAATCAAAAAGTATTTCTTCCTTTGCTGAAAGACTTTCTTTTTTACGAGAATAAATCGGGTAATTTTGCCCTTTCTCAAAACGAGTGATATAGTAATACCCGTTGAACAAATAAGGAACTGATTGATCGTCTTCCTTAATTCTGCTTTTCATTTCCTCAAATAATTGAGCTTGAAAATCTTTTGTATGTATCGTTTTTGCCTGATAATAGGCATTTTCCTGATTCAAATATTCAATAACTTCCGGATTCTCTCTGTCATTCAACCAAAAGTAATTATCAACTCTAGTTTCTTTGTGCTTTTTTAGTTTTTTCGGTATAATTTTAGCTATTGGAGGCTGTATAATTTCTGGCATTGTTGGCGCTGTTTGTTTAAAATATATTTACAAAAATAGTACAAAGAGAACTAATAATTAATGCACTTAAACAAAATACTTCATAGTTATAATATAGTAATTGCGTAAATTTGCTTTTTAATTTTTAAAAAATATCAAAATGGATTTAATGGGAATGATGGGTAAACTTAGAGAAACCCAACAAAAAATAGAAGATACTAAAAAACGTTTAGACACCGTACTTATTGACGAGCAAAGCAATGACAATTTATTAAAAGTTACTTTGACTGCCAATACAAAAATAAAATCAATCACCATTGATGATTCTTTATTAGAAGACAAAGAACAATTGGAAGATTATTTGATTTTAGTTTTGAACAAAGCAATTGAAAAAGCATCAAACGTAAACCAAACTGAATTGGATGCCGTTACCAAAATGGACATGCCTATGATTCCGGGAATGGAAGATATGTTTAAATAAAATTTCAGAAGTTAGATATTAATTTCTAAAACCTTGTATAAAAAAAACCTTGTAAGATATTGAACATCCTACAAGGTTTTTTTTATGTCTTGTCCGTATATTTTTTTCCTAAGCAAGTAAAGGGAGCTTATTGCAACGACATCTGTTATGAGATTGCTTCGTTCCTCGCAAAGACAAACATGCGCCTATATCTATATTTCTTTTAAAGAACAATCTTCTGCAACGTTTCTAAAACATACGTATGCATCACTTCTTTATAATCCAGATGCGTTACTATTCTAAGTTTTCCTTCTCCTAACGCACTTATTAGAATATTCTTTTCTTTCAGTTTCTCAATAAATAACTTTTCACTCAATCCAGTTCTTACAGAAAAAATCAAAATATTAGTTTCAACAGGTTCAATTTTACCTATCCATGGCTGACGAGACAATACCTCAGCAATTTCTCTTGCTCTTCTATGATCATCAACCAATTTGGCGATATTATTATCTAAAGCAAAATTTCCTGCCGCAGCCAAATACCCTACTTGACGCATCCCACCACCTAATATTTTTCGGATACGTAATGCTCTATGAATGGTTTCTTTATTCCCCAAAAGAACAGAACCTATTGGCGCTCCCAATCCTTTGGACATACATACCGAAATGGTATCAAACAGAGCTCCAAACTCTCTTGGATGCTGTTTCTTCGCCACTACTGCATTCCAAATTCGAGCACCATCCAAGTGATATTTCAGGTTATTATTAACACAAACCGCTTTTATTTTTTTTAATTCTTCCAGATCATAACAAGCTCCTCCTCCTTTATTCGTTGTATTCTCTACACATACTAAGCTTGTTAACGGACTATGATAAAACTCAGGATCATTTATAGCTCCAGCCACTTGTTCTGCCGTAATCATGCCTCGATTCCCGTCCAAAAGACAACAAGATACACCGCTGTTAAACGAAACACCACCCCCTTCATAATGATACACATGAGCATATTTATCAGCTATTAATTGCTCTCCAGGCTGGGTATGCAACTTTATCGCAGTCTGATTTGCCATAGTCCCCGACGGAAAAAAAAGCCCTGCCTCCATACCAAACATCGCCGCCAATCTCGCTTCAAGAGCAATAACAGTTGGGTCTTGCTTGTACACATCATCCCCTACTTGGGCATTAAACATATACTGCAACATTTCAACCGATGGCTTGGTTATCGTATCGCTAACTAAATTTATTTCCATAATCTAAAAACTATATCATATTTTTGCAATTCAAAACTAGTAAAATTATCAGAAGCTAATCTAATAATTTTTCGAAGCAAAATTACTATAAATTTATGACAACTACCGAACAAATTAAAGGTATTGTGGAACGCCTTGGTGCGTTGAGGAGGTATCTTTGACGTTGATGCCAAACTTATCGAAATTACCAACGAAGAGGAAAAAACTTTTGCTCCTGACTTTTGGAACAACCCAAAAGAAGCAGAAAATCTCGTAAAAAATCTTAGAAGCAAAAAAAAATGGGTTGAGGATTACAACAAAGCGGTCGATATGACTGATGAGTTGCAACTTGCCTATGATTTTTACAAAGAAGGTGAGCTAACTCCTGAAGAATTAGACAATCAATACAACCTAACCCAAGCACATATTGAAGCTATAGAATTCAAAAACATGCTTTCGGAAGAAGGTGATAGCTTGAGTGCTGTACTACAAATCACTGCTGGTGCTGGTGGTACAGAAAGTTGCGATTGGGCAGAAATGCTCATGCGTATGTACATGATGTGGGCCGAAAAAGAAGGTTACAAAATTAGAGAACTGAATTTCCAGAAAGGAGATGCTGCCGGAATAAAAACAGTAACTCTCGAGATTGAAGGAGATTATTCTTTTGGATACCTCAAAGGCGAAAATGGCGTACACCGATTGGTACGAATTTCTCCTTTTGACAGTAATGCAAAAAGGCATACATCATTTGTCTCTGTTTACGTTTACCCACTTGTCGACGACACTATTGAAATCGAAATTAATCCTGCTGATATCGAAATAACAACAGCACGATCTAGTGGTGCGGGAGGTCAAAACGTAAACAAGGTAGAAACCAAAGTGCAATTGACTCACAAACCTACCGGTATCCAGATTCAATGTTCAGAAACTCGTTCACAGCATGACAATAGAACTCGTGCCTTGCAAATGTTGCGCTCACAGTTGTATGAAATTGAACTTAAAAAGCAACAGGAACAACGTAGCGATATTGAAGCCGGAAAAATGAAAATCGAATGGGGTTCACAAATACGTAATTATGTAATGCAACCCTACAAACTGGTTAAAGACGTTCGAACAGGATATGAAACCAGCGATGTAGAAGGTGTAATGAACGGAAACATTGATCCATTCCTTAAAGCCTTCTTAATGATGATGGGACAACGCGAAGAGGAATAGCATCCCATACTTCTTAAGAGTTCAATAATACTCATATAAAAAAGCCTTTCAATATTTCTTTGAAAGGCTTTTTCATTTGTACAACTGTACCGTCTTGAAATAATTATAAAAAACATCTTAGCTATCTTCCTAACACTCTTGTTTCCTTAATCCATTTTATCATTGCATTTTCTAATGTGCTTCTTAAAATAGGTTTAGGAACATAATCATTCATTCCTACTTTCATGCACTTATCTTTTTCCTCTTCAGATACTCCTGCTGTTACCGCAATAATAGGAATATTGTCTCCTCCTTGCATTTTTCTTATCTCTATTGTTGCCTCAAGCCCATTCATTACAGGCATTTGTATATCCATAAGAATCAAATCCGGTACAGCTTCAAGAAATTGCTGTACTGCCTCTTTTCCATCAAAAGCTTCAATGATAATAACATTAGGAAATATTTTCTTCACTAACGTTTTTATTAGCATCATATTTATTTTATTGTCTTCAACTATAAGGATTTTAAGCTTTTCGTTTTCAAACTCTGTAGTTTCTTCAAAAATAATGGGCTCGGAAGGAGTAATTATTTGCTCATTCTCTGCTTCATTAGATGTTTTAAATTCAACATCAAAATAAAAAGTACTTCCGGATTTATATTTACTTTTTAACTGTAATTGACTATTCATCAAACCTAATAATTGGTTCGAAATCGTTAATCCCAAGCCGGTTCCTCCAAACTTTTTTGTAGTTGAACTGTCTTCTTGAACAAAAGCCTGAAAAATCTTGGCTCGGCTTTTTTTCTTGATTCCAATTCCAGTATCACTTATAGAGAACCTCAAACGCGATTTGTTTGCAATGGTCCCTATTGTAGAAATTCTTAGCTTTATTTCTCCACATGATGTGAATTTTATGGCGTTAGCAAGTAAGTTCAATAAAATTTGTCTTAATCTCATATGATCTGTCCAAATGAATTTTGGAACATTCTTGTCTAAACTAAAATTCAAATCAATTTTCTTTTCCATTGATTTTCTTTTAACCAGTTTGATTACTTGTTTAACCAAGTCAACAAGGTTACATTTTTCAATAAACAGTTCAAATTTCCCAGATTCAATTTTGGAGAAATCTAATATATCTGTGATAATTTCTAATAACAAATGTGAAGATTGGTTGATAGTTTCCAGAGATTGTTTTTGAAAATCTGTCAATTTGGTATTCATTAATAACTCACTAAATCCCAAAATACCATTTAGAGGAGTTCTGATTTCATGGCTCATATTGGCCAAAAATTCAGATTTAGCTTTATTAGATGCTTCTGCAAGTTGCTTTTCTTTCAGAATGGCTTCATTCTGTTTTCTTTCGGTTATATCAATGTAAATACCAACGATATAAGCTATTTTTCCATTTTTAGCAATACTCTCAGAAAATTCCTCAACCCAAACTATTTCCTTGTTCTTACGGATAATTCTATATACTGAATGTATTGGCTTGCCATTCTTGAGTGATTCTATATTCGATTCTATCGTTTTATCTCTATCATCTGGATGAATTATATCTAAAAAAGACAGCTTATCTTCAAAAAAATCAGATTTGAGATAACCCGTCAGGTTTTCAATCTCATCATTCAAGTACAGTTTTGTTGCTTTGGCATCAAATTTTGATAAATAAACGGTACCTGGAATATTGTTTGCCAACAGTTTAAATTTGTCTTCACTCTCCCGAAGATTAATTTCATTTTGCATGCGCTCCATTGTAGAACTGATAGTACTTGCTAACATTTGGAGAATATTGATTTCATCTGTTGTCCAGACTCTTTCGTTTTGACAATCCTCCAAACTCATAAAGCCTATAATTTCCTCTTTGATGAGAATTGGCAAAATCAAAATCGATTGTACATTATACGCAGTCAGTATTTTTTTGAAATAGGTAGAATCCAATTTACTGGTAATTACAACTAGTGGAGCTGCCGGCTCCTTTACCGATAGAAAACCATAAAACTTATCACTCGAAAATTTTCGCAAAGTATTGACTTCAATCTCGCTATCTACATTATTCCATTTGTACTTTTGTATTAAATGTTTTCTTTTTTTATCATTTTCGTAATAAAAAATTTGGTTCACATTCGTGACTTTTCCAATTATAGGGAACGTTTCTTGAAATATCTCGATAATGTTGTTTTTCTGTATAAATTTGTTTGTGCAAATTGTCATAGCAGAAAGTAGCTGGCTTTTATAATCTATTTTCTTTTCAATCTCAAACCGCACTTCAGATTCTAACACATTGGCAACGATGTCTGCAATCGAACGTGCAAAATTTATATCATCTTGATCCCAATCGATTTTTATTTCAGTAGTTTCAAAGGAACAAATGCCTTTTATCTCACCATTTATAAACACAGGCGTATCTATTAAGGATGAAATTCCTCTTTCAGACACACAATAAGCATTTCCAGAGAGATCCGACTCTGGTATAAACGTTGCAACATCTGATGTTACGACCTGTTTGTCATTTTCTATTGAGAGAAAATAGTGTTCAATATTTTCCCTATATAAAACTATATTTTTTTCAAAAGTTTCAGTTTTTAGATTGTATAGACTTACGCATTCAATCCTATCTGGATAATATTTCCAGTAACTCGATTGGCAAACTCCCATGATCTTGCCCGTGATTACTAAAATATTCTTCAAAACATCATCAAAATTTTCTGCTCCTGAGTAACTTTTTAGGGTCAAGCTCCTCAATATTTCCATGTAAGCATCAACTTTATTTTGTCTTTTAAACTCGCTTTCTTCTTTCAGTTTCTTAGAAGTAATATCTCTGGCAATTCCGGAATAGCTAATTATTTTCCCCGATTCATCCTTGTTCAAAATAACTTTTTGCGAAACCCATAAATACCCACCATCTTTTTTGGATACTGGAAATTCAACAGTTGGAAATTCATCTTCATCCTCTAATACCCCTTTATAGGCATCTAAAACCTCTGCCACATAATCTTCACGAACAAATTGAGAAAAATGAGATCCTAAGATTTCCTCTTTACTATAGCCAGTGAGTTTATAAGTGATTTCATTGATAAAAGTATAATTACCATTTAAATCAATTTCAAAAATAATGTCCGTAGCAGTCTGAATCAATTTTTTATATTGGTTTAAAAATTGAATCTCTTTAGACATTTCTAGATGCAATTCACCGTAGCTGTCTTCTGAATTTGAAATTGAATTATTTGAATTATCCATTTATTTGAGATATTTAAAATTGCAAGTGAAAAACGATACCAATACATCTCTATATCAGCAATTCAGGGAGTTTTAAAATCAAATAAAATATGTAATCTTTTTACTTAAATTAAAATTAAGAAAATATTCTCAATAAAAAGCATTGATACTTAACAAATTAACTTAACTACATATTTCGCAATCATACTATCGGAACCCAATTTTAGTCTATAGTATAACCGTTTTCGTAATAATTTAAAGTGAGGAAAAAGTTCTTGATGAAAACATCTTAAATAAAAAAACGCTACAACTTAAATGCCTATTACTCTAACCAAAACAGGTAGCATAAATACTCCATTTTATTATATTCTGAATAGTTACAGCGTTTCTTAATTGCTAAAAATTCAAAAAAGAACATATAAATTAAATATTTTCAATCGTTTTCGTAAATTAGCCCTCACTATTAGAACAAAATAAATAACCAACATGGATTTAAACTTCAATAAAAACGAAGATCATAATAAACTTTTATTGTCTGAATTAAAACAAAAACTTGCCAAAGTCAAATTAGGAGGCGGTGAAAAACGTATCGAAAAGCTACATGCCGAAGGTAAAATGACCGCTCGCGAACGTATTGACTATCTTCTTGATGAGAATGCAAAAAGCATTGAAATTGGTGCTTTTGTAGGTAAAAAAATGTATGCCGAACATGGTGGATGCCCATCTGGTGGAGTAATTGTAAAGATAGGATACATCAAAGGAAAACAATGTATTGTTGTAGCCAATGACGCAACTGTAAAAGCTGGTGCTTGGTTTCCTATCACTGCCAAGAAAAATTTAAGAGCTCAAGAAATAGCCATAGAGAACAATTTACCTATTATCTATTTGGTAGATAGCGCTGGAGTTTATTTGCCTTTACAAGATGAAATTTTTCCAGATAAAGAACATTTCGGACGCATCTTTAGAAACAACGCCATAATGAGTAGCATGGGAATTACACAAATCTCTGCTGTAATGGGTAGCTGTGTTGCTGGAGGTGCTTATCTTCCTATCATGAGTGATGAAGCTCTTATTGTAGACAAAACAGGAAGTATTTTCCTGGCTGGAAGTTATTTGGTCAAAGCAGCCATTGGCGAAAGTATCGATAATGAAACCTTAGGTGGCGCTACAACACATTGCGAAATTTCGGGGGTTACTGATTATAAAGCCAAGGATGATAAAGATGCTTTAGATAAAATAAAAAATATAGTCGATAAGATTGGTGATTTTGAGAAAGCTGGTTTCAATCGTATCAAAGCAGAAAAGCCTGCTTTAGACGAAAAAGAAATCTACGGTATTTTGCCAAAAGCAAGAAGCGAACAATATGATATGATGGAAATCATTAAACGATTGGTCGACAATTCAGAATTTGAAGCCTACAAAGAAGGTTACGGTCAATCACTCATTACCGGTTATGCCCGAATTGATGGTTGGGCTGTAGGAATAGTAGCCAACCAAAGAAAAGTGGTTAAAACAACCAAAGGCGAAATGCAATTTGGAGGTGTAATCTATTCGGATTCTGCAGACAAAGCCACTCGTTTTATTGCCAATTGCAACCAAAAGAAAATTCCATTGGTTTTTGTTCAGGATGTAACTGGTTTTATGGTGGGTTCTAAATCTGAACATGGTGGAATCATAAAGGATGGAGCTAAAATGGTAAATGCCGTATCGAATTCTGTAGTTCCAAAATTTACTGTAGTAGTAGGAAACTCATACGGAGCTGGAAATTATGCCATGTGTGGTAAAGCATTCGATCCTAGATTGATCTTTGCTTGGCCTAGTGCAGAGCTAGCTGTAATGGGTGGTACACAAGCTGCTAAAGTTTTAGCTCAAATTGAAGCTTCTTCCCTAAAAGGAAAAGGAGAAATTGTAGATGAGGCCAAGGAAGCCGAATTATTTGACAAAATCAAAGCCCGTTATGACGAGCAAGTTTCTCCATATTATGCCGCTGCCAGATTATGGACTGATGCTATTATTGATCCTTTAGACACAAGAAATTGGATCTCTATGGGTATAGAAGCGGCCAACCACTCTCCTATTGAAAAGAAATTTAATTTGGGAGTGATTCAGGTTTAACAGTAAACCAATTGATACTTTAAAAACTCATAAAGAAACCGTCTCAAGACAAAGACGGTTTATATAGAACGAGACATATTGTTTTTTTATTACTATAAAAAATAAGCTAGTTTCTTTAAATCTTAGAGAAAATAGTTTAAAATAAAATACCACTAGGATTATAAAACTCAATAAATGTCACATTTTTTTATGTTCTTTGGCTAAAAATAGCCCTAGAGCAAAAATTAGAAATTAGACAAAAGAGTTAAATAAAATAGAAGCAGGAGAAGTTAATATTTCTCCTGCTTCAAATTAAAAAAAATTAATATTATTGTGTAGGATTTGTTTTAAAAAATTAAATTACCAATCTTTGTGTATACGCTGATTGTAAATCTACCTCAATATTACATTTTTGATAACATCATGAAAAATAAAATATTAGTTTACATTATAATTACAAGTTCATTTTCATTTGATAATTGGGCACAGAATTCGCTTCTAAACCAAAAAAAAATAGAAAAATCAGAAACCAATTCTTCTATTTTAAATAATCAAACTGATAAATCAACAAGGAAAATAAAATATTACCGTGTTGAAGAAACCGTCCAGATGAAATTTGGCGGACACAAAACTGTTTACAATGTAACAGATTTAAGATTACTTGAAAACAATAATCTAGGACCTAATAACGGAAGAATAATAACCCCAGTGTTTCAGGAAAATGAACAACTGGTTAATAAAACTGATTTAAGAGCAAACGCTTTAAACAAAATCGAAAATTCTACTAAGTTATCAAGTCAAAATATACCCAAAAGTGTAGAGATATATGATTTAGATCCTGAAAATAAAAAAGCAGCAACATCTGATGTTTTTGCCTCAAAAGAGCAAATTGATGAAACCACTCTTAAATTAAGCACTTTAAATAAAATTGAAGATCCTACTAAATCACCAATCTCTGATATTCCTCAAAAAGTAGGCACTAATGATTTAGATCCTGAGAATAAAACAACACCATCGGTCCTTGCTCAAAAAGAGAAACTCAATGAGTCTGGTATTAAGCTTAATGCCTTAAACAAAATTGAAAAATCTGCTAAATTATCAATTACCGATACTCCAAAAAACATAGATACATCAGGTTATATTGACATTATAGAAACCTATGAAAGAGTGGTTGAAAAAGGATACGAACCTATAGAAATATTAAAAAAATTAGCTGATTCCTATTTTTTCAACAATGAATTGGAAAAAGCTGAGAAATACTATAGTAAATTATTTAGCAAAACAACTGACCTAGAACCTGAATACTATTATCGTTATTCAGCTTCTTTAAAATCAAAAGGGGAAGTTGAAATGGCCAATCAGTACCTAAAAAAATTCAACGCATTATCTGATAACGATTCAAATTAATCGTATCAATTGCAATTTTGGCTGCTGATCATATAATTGCATTTGTCACCTAGCCCCGATGGAAGCGGCATCCTTTTTATAAGGTCTTTTGCCTTATAAAAAGATATAGTGAACAGCGGGACAGATGTTGTTACTTACACAATGATCTGCTCCTTAAAACAATATCTTTTATAAAATCTTTTTATAGAAAAAGCCCTAAACGCTTTAACATGTTTAGGGCTTTAACAAATAAAAAAAATGGTCTTATTTCCATCCTCCACCTAGGTCTCTGTAGACATGGACTGAGGCATTAAGTTGTTCTTTTTTGGTATCTATCAATTCAAGTTTAGATTCTAAAGCATCACGCTGTGTCATCAAAACTTCAAAATAATCAGCTTTGGCTGACTTGAACAAATCTCCTGCAACATCAATTGAACGGTTCAAGGCATCTACTTGTTGTGATTTCAGCTCATAGCTTTTTCCTAGATTGCTAATTTTAGAAAGCTGTGTAGACACTTCTAAATATGCGTTTAGAATGGTACGCTCGTAGTTATACAGCGCTTGAAGTTGTCTTGCATTGGCACTGCTATACTCTGCTTTAATGGCATTTCTATTGATCAATGGTGCTGTTAGTTCTCCTGCTAAAGAATACAAAAGTGATTCTGGCATTGTAAACAAGAAAGATGGTTTGAATGCATTAACTCCTATAGCCGCAGTAATATCAAGTGAAGGATAAAACTCTGCACGAGCTACCTTTACATCTAGTTTTGCTGCTTCTAATTGCAGTTCAGCCTGTTTGATATCCGGACGGTTCGCTAATAGTTGAGAAGGAATTCCAGAATTAACCACTGACGGTAGTAAACTCATGAAATTACTATTATCCCTCTTTATGTCTTGTGGATACCTTCCTAACAAAAAGTTGATTTTGTTCTCTTCTTCTTTTATCTTTTGAAGAATTTCAAACTCCATACTTTTTGAAGTTAACACCTCAGCTTGAAACTTCTGAACTGCCAATTCGGTTGCTCTAGCAGCCTCTTTCTGAACTTTTACGATTTCTAATGCATTAGATTGCAGTGCGATGTTCTGTTTTACAATCTCCAACTGACTGTCTAGAGCCAATAGTTCGTAATATGAATCGGCTATTTCAGATATAAGGTTCGTTATCACGAAATTTTTACCCTCAACAGTTGATAAATATCGGCTTACTGCTGCTTTCTTAGAATTGCGCAGTTTTTTCCAGATATCAACTTCCCAATTTGCATAGGCTGCTATTTTTAAATCACCTAATGGCTCTGGCATTTCCTCACCTGGTCTAATTTCAGTAGAAGCATCTCCGGCACCTTGGCTGGTATATCTCCCTACTTTCTCAATTCCTGCTCCTGCTCCGATACCCACTTTTGGCAAGAAAGCCCCTTTTCTCACACGAACATCATTCTGTGCAATTTGGATTTCCTGTAAAGTAATTTGTAATTCCTGATTGTTTTTCAGAGCAGTATCAATCAAACTTACCAAATTTGGATCCTTAAAATAAGTACGCCAAGGAATGGTTGATGTATTGGTTGTATCAGCACTTTTACTCTTATCAAAACTCTTATCAAAAGATTCTGGAACAGCTTTGGTTTCTGCCAAAGGTGCAAGAGTTGGGGTACAACTTGCTACCGCTAGGCAAATACCTAGCGGGGCAACATATTTATATAACTTTATTTTATTCATTGTCAGTCAAATATTCGGTAAATGGATTTTCATCATCTTTCTTAGAGAACTGATGTTTTTCTGAAATTTTTGCAAAAATATAGTACAAGCCAGGTATTATTAATACCCCGCAAACTGTACCTATAAGCATCCCTCCTGCTGCTGCTGAACCCAATGTTCTGTTTCCAATTTTACCCGGATCAGAAGCTAAAGCCAAAGGAACTAAACCTGCAATAAAGGCAAAGGATGTCATCAAAATTGGACGGAAACGTACAACTGCTCCTTGCATTGCTGCATCGAGTACAGACGCACCTTGGCTATGCTTCTGGGCTGCAAACTCCACAATTAACACGGCATTTTTTCCTAACAAACCTATGAGCATTACAAAAGCTACCTGAGCATATATATTATTGGCTAATCCAAATAATTTTAAGAATAAAAAGGCTCCAAAGATACCTGCCGGTAAAGACAAAATAACAACAAGTGGTAAAATGAAACTCTCGTATTGAGCTGCTAGAACCAAATACACGAAACCAAGACATATTAAGAATATATAAATGGCCTCGTTTCCTCTAGCTACCTCATCTGCAGAGATACCAGCCCAATCAATACCAAAACCTCTAGGAAGTGTTTTTGCAGCTACTTCTTTTACAACTTCAATGGCTGTACCACTACTGTAACCAATAGCTGGAGCTCCACTAATTTCCGATGCATTGTACATATTATGTCTAGTGATTTCAGACAAACCGTATACTTTTTTCATTTTCATGAAAGCAGAAAAAGGTACCATCTCATCTCTATTATTTTTGACATATAATTTTAATATATCTTCTGGTAATGCTCTATATTCTGGTGAAGCCTGTACAATTACCTTATATTGACGGTCGTATTTTATGAAATTGGTTTCATAATTACTACCTACAAGTGTAGACAATGTGTTCATGGCATTCTCGATACTAACTCCTTTTTGTTGTGCTAAATCGTTATCAATATCCAACATATATTGTGGGAAACTAGCACTATAAAAGGTAAATACCGAGGTCAATTCAGGACGTTTTTTCAATTCACGAACAAATTCCTTACTTACCGTTTCCATTTTTTTGTAATCCCCAGAACCTGCTTTATCCAGTAAACGTAATTCAAAACCACCTGCTGCTCCATATCCAGGAACCGCTGGGGGTTGGAAATATTCGATGGTTGCTCCCGAAATGTCTTTGGTTTCCTCTTCTAATTCTTTGATAATTTCCTCAACATTATGGTGACGTTCTTCCCAACTTTTTAAATTAATCAAACAAGTTCCTGTATTAGCCCCTGTTCCTTCTGTTAGAATTTCATATCCCGCCAAAGCTGATACTGATTTTACTCCTTCAATTTTCTCGGCTACTTTTTGTAAACGCTCCGCTATTTGGTTCGTTCTCTCTAAAGATGAACCTGGAGGAGTTTGGATAATAGCATAAAACATTCCTTGATCTTCACTAGGAATAAACCCTGATGGAAGACTGTTGTTTATGAAAAATATACCCATACAGAATGCAACTAAAATCCCAATTGATACTGATCTTCTATTGATAAAAAATCCAAGTATTTTTTGGTATCTATCTGATAAATTATTGAACTTATTATTAAAACCATCTAAAAACCTATTGATTAAATTTTTAGGTCGTGGTTGTCCATGTGTGTTTTTTAACATCAAAGCACACAATGCTGGCGTAAGGGTCAAAGCTACTACTCCCGAAAGAATAATTGAGGTTGCCATAGTGATTGAGAACTGACGGTAAAAGATACCTACAGGACCTGACATAAATGCTACAGGAATAAAAACAGCAGCCATCAAAAAGGTAATAGCGATAATCGCTCCACCAATCTCTGACATTGCTTGTCTAGTAGCTTTTCTGGCAGAAAGATGTTCTTCTTCCATTTTGGCATGGACGGCTTCAATCACTACGATGGCATCATCCACAACGACTCCAATTGCTAATACAAGTGCAAATAAAGTTATCAAGTTGATTGTAATTCCAAACATTTGCATAAAGGCAAACGTACCAATTAACGATACCGGTACTGCAATAGCCGGAATAAGCGTTGAACGCCAGTCTCCCAAGAACAAGAATACCACTAAACCTACTAATATAAAGGCTTCAACCAATGTATGAATTACTTTTTCGATAGAAGCATCCAAAAATTTAGATACATCATAACTAATTTCATAATCCATTCCTTTTGGAAATGATTTCTTTAATTCTTCTAATTTTACTTTAACATCTTTAATTACCTGACTGGCATTACTACCATAAGATTGTTTAATGGTTATTGCTGCAGATGGTTTTCCATCTATACTGGAATAAATATCATACATCGAACTTCCAAACTCCACATCGGCAACATCTTTCAATCGAAGTAATTCACCATTGGCATTCGATCTTACTACGATATTTTCATATCCTTCCTTAGTTGTGTATCTTCCTTTGTATTTCAATACATATTCGAACGCTTGAGATCTTTTACCCGAACTCTCTCCTGTTTTCCCTGGTGAAGCTTCCAAACTCTGGTTGCTTAAGGATTCCATTATCTCATCGGCTGATATTTTGTAAGCCAACATTCTGTCTGGTTTCAACCAAACACGCATCGCATATTCACGATTTCCTAAGATATCAGCAACACCTACCCCGTTTACACGTTTTATGTCCGAAAGAATATTAATATCAGCATAATTGAAAAGGAATTTTTGACTTGTTTTTGGATCCTTACTGAATAAGTTAATATACAAAAGCATATTAGGCTCTTCACGCGTGATTTTTAGTCCTTCCCTAACTACCAATGGCGGAAGCTTATTGATTACAGATGACACACGATTTTGTACATTAATCGCTGCTTGGTTAGGATCTGTACCCAAATTGAATATTACCTGAACGTTTGCTTCTCCATCATTTCCGGCATCAGATGTAATATACTTCATTCCAGGAACTCCATTTAGGGCTCTTTCAAGTGGTATAATTACAGATTTAACCATCAACTCACCATTGGCACCCGGATAAGCTGCCAGAATGTTTACTTTTGGTGGCGAAATAGACGGGAATTGTGTTACTGGCAAACTAGTCATTGCCAATATTCCCAAAAAGACAATAACTAACGATATTACAATCGATAATACAGGTCTTTGTATAAATTTATTAAACATATTTTTATCTTTTTAAATAGTTAAAACGACTACTCCGCTTTTAATCTTAAGTGTGCTAATACTTCTTTTGGATTTAGATAATCAAATTTGATTTTATCATTATCATTGGCTTTTTGAAGTCCATCCAATAAGATTTTATCATTAGCGGTTATTCCTGAATTTACTACATACAAATCTGGCATTTCACCTTTTATAGTGATCTCTACTGATTTAAGTACATTGTTTTTTTCTACTACAAATACATATTTTTTATCTTGTATTTCATAAGTAGCTTTTTGAGGAATAACTAATGCGTTTCTAACAGGAACTGTCATTAATACTTTACCTGTTTCTCCATTCTTTAATAGTTTATCAGAATTCGGGAATTTTGCTCTGAAGGCAATATTACCTGTTTCATTATCAAATTCACTTTCAATAACTTCTACATTTCCTTTATATTTTAATGCTTCGCCATTTGCCAAAAGCAAACTTACAGTACTATTTCCTCTGCCTTTTATATTAGTTTGATACTCTAAATATTCAGGTTCAGATACATTAAAATAGGCGAACACCTGGCTATTATCTGAAAGGCTGGTCAATAACTCCCCTTCGTCGATAAGGCTTCCTAATTTTTTCGGGATTCGGTCAATAGTTCCGTCAAATGGAGCCCTGATCTCAGTAAATGATAAATGTAATTTTGCTAAGGCAACTTCTGCTTTTGCCTGCTCTAACTTAGCCTGAGCGATAGCCTGTTCACTTTTTGAAACTATATTTTTATCGGCTAATGATTTAGCATTTTGCAATTCAATCTCAGCCGCTTTAGCTTCAGCTTGTGCTTTTAATAATTCTGCCTCATACATTTTTGGCATGATTTTAAACAACACCTGACCAGCTTTTACAAACTGACCTTCATCTACATAAATGTTTTGCAAAAATCCTTTTTCCTGTGCTCGGATTTCGATGTTTCTAACTGAACGTATCTGCGAAACATACTGTTTAGTAAAGGAAGTATCAATCATTACGGGATTGGTAACGGTAAATTTACCTGCTTCTTCTTTTTCTTCTTTTTTGGTTGTACAGCTAGTTAGGCACAACAAGGCAAACAAGCCTGTGAACAAGATTATTCTCTTCATGGTATAAAAAATGGTAATTAAGCGATTGAATATTTGGAATCTAGGAATTCCTTTAGACGTAATAAACCATCAGTCGCCATAATGAGACCCTAACTGTAATACAGGAGGAAGTAAGTTTGAGATACACCCACAAGTTATACATGATCACACTTTTGGTAACCGATGTATAGTTTTAATCAAATTCTTAAAACTCTTTGCTGAATGTAAATAGGATTTGAATAGCCGGAAAATGGCTGGAAGATTTTTGAACACTCTGAGGGAGCGTCATAAAGGAACTGATGGGAAAATGTAAGATACCATCTGTCCAGTAAGCTATATTTTTTGAAAATAAATTTATCAGAAACCCCAACTTTAGTATTGTCACCGCTTGCGTGTTCTTCGTCTAAATCTAAGTCGGCATCCTCAATTACCAGGCTGCCAAAATCTTGACTTATAAGCTTTACTCTGAGCTTATTTGTAAAATTATATTGTGAAGTATGGTTACTCTTGTTATGATTCGTATCTGCATGCAAGAAGTGCCCTCCGCCAAGCAGATGGAAACTCAGATATATGAAAAATACAATTGTTCTCATTTGAGCGCAAAAATAGCAAAAGATCTAAATAAAAAAAACTGTTTTTCAAAGCTCCAATGAAAAAAACAGACAAAACTATTTTCAAAAATTCATTTGACAATACTATTCATAAGCTGTCGAGTACAATTTAGAAATGTTTTAATGCTTTAAAACAGAAGCCTCTAACATAATTTTATGATTGATCCTTAAATCATCAAAAAGCATTTAATCTCCTTATATCATTAATAAAACATTTCTTAATTTATCGTTTTATAAGTAGGATATTACTTAAAAACAAATACAGCATGTTTGCTAAATGCTCAGTAATGAGCATAAAAAAAGCCCAAACACACTAAAATGTTTAGGCTTTAACTTTTTAAACTGATTTTTATAATGTTGCCATATCTATCACAAAACGATAACGAACATCACCTTTTATCATTCGATCATAAGCTTCGTTTATATTTTTGATGTCTATCAATTCAATATCTGAAACGATTCCGTGTTCAGCACAATAATCCAACATTTCCTGAGTTTCCGGTAATCCCCCAATCAAAGAACCTACAACGCTTTTTCGGCCAAAAATAAGTCCCATAGGATTCAACTCATACGCTGCTGGTGGCACGCCAATACAAACATGAACTCCTTTGGTTTTTAACAATCCTACATACATATTCAAATCATGCGGTGCTGAAACTGTATCTAAAATAAAATCAAAAGACCCAGCTACGCTTTGAAGCTGATTTGCATCTTTGGTAACAACAAATTTATGGGCGCCTAGTTTCTTGGCATCAGCTTCTTTTGCTGGCGATGTACTAAGAACGGTTACTTCGGCTCCAAAAGCCACTCCAAACTTTACAGCCATGTGTCCCAAACCGCCAAGCCCTAAAACCGCCAGTTTATGTCCCTTGCCTACTCCTAAAAACTTTAATGGAGAATAAGTAGTGATTCCAGCACAAAGTAAAGGAGCAACTGCAGCCAAATCTAACTTATCAGATATATGCAAAACGAAATCTTCATGCACCACAATAGTATTTGAATAACCTCCGTAAGTTGGTGTTTTTTTATCTTGCTCCAAACTATTATATGTAGCCGTAAATCCGTTGGAACAAAATTGCTCTAATCCTTCCTTACAATTATCACAAGTTCTACAAGAATCGACAAGACAGCCTGTTCCTGCAAGATCACCTACTTTAAATTTCTTAACATGACTTCCTACTTTAACAACTTTCCCTACAATTTCATGTCCTGGAACCATCGGGAAAATACCTCCGCCCCAATCATCTCTAATTTGGTGAAGATCACTATGACATACTCCACAAAATTGAATATCAAACTGTACATCGTGTGGTCCAACTTCTCTTCTTTCAAAATTCCATGGTGCCAAGTCCGACTTAGCATCCTGTACTGCAAATCCTTTTGTTTCTATCATTTTTTTATTTTTTTATTTCTAATAAAAATACTAAAAATATTTAATAGTCAACGAATTACATTTTAAAAGAAATAATTAATTTTAGTAAAGGCAAAAAATAACTTTAAGAAGTCTTTCCAATTGAATTTACCTTTAATTAAGTTTCAGTAATTTATCGAAATTTGTTTCTTTTTCGGCAATAGAAATTTGTTTCTTTGTCTAAATCTATAACTGCAACTCATAACAATTAAAACTCCTTCATGCCGGAATATTTTCTAGATGTAGAATACAACAACCACACTTATGGTGTGGATGAAATCAATTTTAAGGAATTTGAATGCTGTACATTTAATCATTGTACATTTTCGGCTTGTAACTTTATGGATGTTACTTTCATCGATTGTGTCTTTAATGATTGCATTTTTAACGAAGCAAGAATCAATCATGTCGCTTTAAGAACCGTGACGTTCAACCGATGTGAAATTAAAGATGTAAATTTTGCTATGTGCAGTAAACTTATTTTTGAAGTTCATTTTAACAACTGCATACTGGATTTTTCTAAATTTTATACCTTAAAAATAAAAGGAACCCAATTTATCAATTGCAGTTTGATTGCAGTTGATTTTATGGCTGCTGATTTAACTGAAGTATTTTTTGAAAATTGTGATTTATATCGTGCTGAATTTGCCAAAGCTACTGCCAACAAAACCAATTTTAAGTCCAGTTATCATTATACTATTGACCCAAAAACCACTAAATTGAAGAAAGCAGTATTTGCATTAGAAGGTCTAAAAGGTTTACTCTACAAACACGATATCATTGTAAATTAATCATCTAAAAACAAAACTTTTAACTCACAAACTCAAGATGATTCCCTTCGGTATGTAAAATGTGCTTTGCTTTTATAATTTCTTCATTGGGACCATTTACTATTACTATAAATTTCCCTTCTTCCAGATGTTCATGACATTTAACGACCTTATCTTCTTTTATCCCTATAAAAGTCAGCAGTGAAATAAAACCACCTGCAACTATACCAAGATCAAGCCCCGCAATGCTTCCTACAAGCGCGCCTGCTCCGTATAAAAAACCAAAACCAGGAACCGTAAAAACACCAATACCGGAGAGCAACCCTATTAGTGTTCCCGCCCCCATGCCAACTACTGCTGGAGCTTCTTTTATATTATCCAGAGATTTAATATGAATATGGTCTTCAATTATTACCGCTTTACCCAACAACGAAACATCATCCATAGGAAAACCATATTCACTTAAAACTTTGATGGCATTAACCGCCTTTTCATGCGTGTCATAAATAGCAATTTGTGATTCCATAATATTATTTTTTAAGGTATTAACACAATTACTCAGCATCATAAAATCATTAGTAAAGTCATGAATTTAAGCTGTTTAACACATTATTTAATTAATATTTAGAGTACAAAATTTGGGGTTTATTCAATAATTTATTTGGATAACATTTTCTCAAATCGTTTTTGCATTTCCTCAAAACTCATATCTTCTTTATGGGTTGCTATCATCCATTTATAACCAAATGGATCCATTACCTGCCCTACACGATCACCATAGAACATATCTTCAATAGCCATTATTTCAGTCGCCCCAGCATCAATAGCTCTCTTGAATACGGCATCAACATCTTTAACATACAATCCAAAAGTCATTGGGTTTCCACCAATAGTTTCTGGGCTTTTGTTTCCCCATTCAATATTCTCATCTGCCATCATCAGTAAGGAATCTTCAATCATTATTTCTGCATGACCAATTAGTCCATTTGGCATTAGTAATTTGCCTCGTTCAGTTGCACCAAATGCTTTTTTGTAAAATTCAATAGCGTCATTGCACCCTTTAATAGTTATGTATGCATTTAGTGTGTACGCTCCTGGGTAAATGTGTGATGTTTGCATGTTATAGTTTTTTAAGTGTTTGTATTATGCTAATATTACTCTGAAAAAAGTCTTAAATTTACGCATTTTTCTATAAATCAACATATTACACCAACTTATTTTTAAGTTTATTTTTACAACATTAATTTATCAATGAAAATTAAAAACTTGTCACTACATTTTTTCCTCATGCTTTTATACAAAAAAACCTCAACTATTTCTAAATAATCGAGGTTCCTATTTTATTCTTTCAGAATAAATATCTTTTTTAAGCTTATAACTACAAATATATTCTCATATGATTATGCTTAATCCCAACTTCTTCAAAAGGTTCATCATAAATTTCAAAACCAAGTTTCTTGTAAAAATCATTAGCAGATTCCCTAGAATGACAAGTTACTTCCTTAATTCCTTGTTTCTTGCAAAACTCTAACAATTCATTCACCAAAAGTTTACCTATTCCTTTTCCTTGCAAATTTGTATCAACTGCCATTTGCATCAATTGAGCCTTTTCTTTTTTACTGTCTATTGGTACCAAAATAACACAGCCCAAAAGATTGTTGCTTTCGGTTGCCACGAAATGCCAAGCTTTATCATCATTCATTTCCCAAGCATTATCCGGCAAACCAATTGGTCTCAATAAAACTTTATTCCTTAATTCTCTTTCTAATTGATAAAGAGAATCCAAGATTGTTATTTGTTTTATTTCTAACATAGTCTACTAATTTTTTATTTTATGAGTCAAATTATGGCTAATTTCTAACTGCAACAAATACTTATAACTTTAATAATTAGATTTTTTTCTCCAGAATATAATCTTCCATCAGGTAACCATGATCTAATTCTATATCGACTTCACCAACAATCCCGAAACCTAATTTTTGATAGAAATGCAATGCTTTATTGAATCTATTTACATTTAAAGTAAGTGCTGTAGAATGGTTTTCTATAGCTACATTCTCTACAAAATCAATTAATTTCTTTCCAATTCCTTTACCCTGTGTGTTTGTTAAAACATAAATTTTATGAATTTTGGTTTGATGCTTTTCTTTGTAATTATGCTCGTAGGAAGCAAAACCCAAAGTAAGATCACCTTCCTTGGCTAATACAAAATGATTCCCCTTATTAATAACACTGTCATTTAGGGCTTCGTCATTATAAAAAGCTCCCAACATATAATCTAATTGTTCTTTTGAAAGGATTTCTCCATAAGCAACAGGCCAGGTTTCATGTGCAATATCTCGAATTGTTTGATAATCTTTTGCAGTAGCAGCAACTATTGTAATCATTTAAAATTAAAATTAAAAGTTAGAAGATTTGGAATTATTACCCATGAATTGTCTCACCTTTCCCGTAATTGGTAATAATTGACTCTTCGAATTCAAGCCATTCTCTCCAACGTTTTTCTACATCTATCCCAACACCATATTTTCGGGCATAAGTGATAAAAGTAGTATAATGTCCTGCCTCACTTTCCATCAAGTCACGGTAAAATTTAGCCAACTCCTCATCTTGAATATTTTCGGAAAGTACTTTGAAACGCTCACAGCTTCTGGCTTCAATCATAGCTGAAAACAACAATCGTTCTACCAAACCTGAAACACGGCTTCCGTTACCGCTTTTTTTCATGTACAAATACAATTCATTTACATAATCGTCTTTGCGTTCACGACCTAGCTTTAAACCACGTTTGATGATAATATTATGTACTTGTTCAAAATGATCGATTTCTTCTTTGGCCAAAGCCAATAAATCCTTTACTAAATCCTGATGCTCTGAATTATTAGTGATTATTGTAATAGCGTTGGTAGCTGCTTTTTGTTCGCACCAAGCGTGATCAGTAAGAATTTCTTCGATGTTTTTTTCAACAATATTTACCCATCTAGGATCAGTTGGCAATTGTAATCGTAATACTCCCATTTTTTTTTAAGTCTAAAAGTTAAAAAGTCATAAAGTCAAAAGTCGTCATAAAAACGAAAGTCGAAAGTCAAAACTAAGGCAGAATAAAATTCCAATCCAAAACTTTCGACTTTCGACTTTAAAAACTTTAAACAAAAATTTAATAAACAAAGATTGCTCTTTCGCTCATCATTTCGTTTACTTCATTGGCTACTTCTTCAATGATATCTTCGTTAGTATGATTTGTTAAAACCTTATCAATCATAGCAACAATTGTTTCCATATCTTCTTCAACAAGACCACGAGTGGTAATTGCCGGAGTTCCGATACGAATACCTGAAGTTACAAATGGAGATTTATCATCAAATGGAACCATGTTTTTATTTACAGTGATTTCAGCTTTTACCAAAGCATTTTCTGCCTCTTTACCTGAAATTCCTTTATTTCTAAGGTCAATTAACATCATATGATTGTCAGTTCCTCCAGAAATAATGTTATATCCTCTTTTTACAAAAGCTGCTGCCATTGCCTTAGCATTTTTTTGTAATTGCATAGCATATGTAAAGAACTCATCTTGTAATGCCTCACCAAAAGCTACCGCTTTAGCAGCAATAATGTGCATTAATGGTCCACCTTGATTTCCTGGGAAAACAGCAAGATCTAATAATGTTGACATCATTCTGATTTCTCCTTTTGGTGTAGTTAATCCCCAAGGATTTTCAAAATCTTTACCCATTAAGATCAAACCTCCACGAGGTCCACGTAATGTTTTGTGAGTTGTAGTTGTTACAATATGACAATGAGGAATTGGATCATTCATCAATCCTTTGGCAATTAAACCAGCAGGGTGAGAAATATCAGCCATTAATATAGCTCCTACACTATCAGCAATTACTCTAAAACGCTCAAAATCCATATCACGTGAATAAGCCGAAGCTCCTGCGATGATTAATTTTGGCTGCTCTCTAGTAGCAATTTCTTGAATTTTATCATAGTTCAAAAGACCTGTTTCTTGATCTACACCATAAAAAACCGGATTGTATAAACGTCCAGAAAAGTTTACTGGTGAACCATGAGTTAAGTGTCCTCCGTGTGATAAATCAAAACCTAAGATTTTATCTCCTGGTTTCAAACATGTAAAAAATACTGCTGTATTAGCTTGTGAACCAGAGTGAGGCTGTACATTCGCGTAAGCAGCACCAAATAATTCTTTAGCTCTATCTATAGCAATTTGTTCTACTACATCTACTACTTCACAACCTCCGTAGTATCTTTTGCCTGGGTATCCCTCGGCATATTTATTAGTTAAAACAGACCCGGCTGCCTCCATTACTTCGTCACTTACAAAGTTTTCAGAAGCGATAAGTTCTAATCCGTGTATTTGTCTGTCTTGTTCCTCAATAATGAGGTCAAAAATTTGTTCGTCGCGTTGCATTTCTTTGATTTTCGTTAATTTCCCGCAAAAATACAAAAAAACGTTTGTTTAACTCTTAGATTATAATATATTTGACAAGTAATTTTCAACAAAACAATTAACATTATCATGCCAATAACAGCCAACGATCCCAGTAGAAAGTCATGGTTAGAAGTGCTGCCTGACAGCGACTTCCCCATTCAGAATATTCCTTTTGGAGTTTTTCTTACCAAAGAAAATATCGTCACAGTAGGTACTAGAATTGGAGATTCTGCAATCGATTTAGGAGCATTACAGCAATTAAACTATTTTGAGGGCATCGAATTGACTGACGATATGTTCATGCAGGATACTTTGAACGATTTTATATCCGATGGTCAAAAAACATGGCGATTGGTACGAAATAGAATAGCCGATATTTTTGATGAAGTTAATCCCGAATTAAGAGACAATCCCAAACATAGAGATATAGTAATTTTTAAAATGGAAGATGTAGAAATGCAACTTCCTGTATTAATAGGCGATTATACCGATTTCTATTCCAGTAAAGAACACGCAACTAACGTAGGTAAAATGTTCCGCGACCCGGAAAACGCATTATTACCAAACTGGTTACACATTCCGGTTGGCTACCACGGAAGAAGCTCTACTATTATTCCTTCTGGAATTCCCGTACACAGACCTATGGGACAAACCTTACCAAATGGAGAAAACACTCCTGTATTTGGTCCTTCAAGATCTGTAGATTTTGAACTGGAAACAGCATTTATCACAACAGATGTCAATATTATGGGAGAAAACATTCCTATTGGCGAAACCGAAGCTTATATTTTTGGAATGGTCTTGCTAAACGACTGGAGTGCCCGTGACATTCAAAAATGGGAATATGTACCACTAGGCCCGTTTTTGGCAAAAAACTTTGGTTCAACAATTTCTCCTTGGATAGTTACTCTTGATGCTTTAGAACCTTTTAGAACCAAAGGGCCAAAACAAGAACCAGTACCTTTCCCATACTTACAACAAAAAGGAAAACACTCATTCGATATTAATCTTGAAGTAGCAATTGCTCCAGAAAATGCTGAACCAACTGTTGTTTCCAGAACTAATTTCAAATACATGTACTGGACAATGAGCCAACAACTGACTCACCATACATCAAACGGCTGTCGTGTAAACTCAGGAGACATGATGGGTTCCGGAACAATTTCCGGTCCTACTCCAGACAGCTACGGATCTATGCTGGAATTGACTTGGGGAGGAAAAAATCCTATACAATTAAGTGACGGTACCGAACGTAAATTCATAAATGATGGAGACACTGTAATCATCAAAGGATATAGCCAAAACGGACAAGTTCGTATTGGTTTTGGAGAAGCGTCAAGTAAATTGCTTCCTCCTTTTATAAAACAATAATTTCTCAATAGTGATTAACGAAAAGCAATTAGCTACCTACTCAATAATCACAAAACAATAAAAAAACTCTTATACAAACCGACAATTTTAGAGTTGTCGGTTTTTTTTATGAAAAATTTTAAGCGTAATCCCCTAGAGGAATAGTAAGTTTGCAAAAATATTTTTAAGCTTAAGATCGATATAATTCATTTCCCCCAAAAAACATGAAAAAAATTACTTTTATAATTGCATTCTTTATCCTCCTTACCTCCTGCGGAGTAAAACAAACCAAAAACAACCTAAGTTCTGGAAATTATGATGCCGCTATTGACATAGCTGTTTCTAATTTGCGTTCCAACAAAGACAAAAAAGGAAAACAAGATTACATCTATTTGCTTGAAGAAGCTTTCGCCAAAGCCAAAGAAAGAGATTTAAATACTATCGCTTTTTTAAACAAAGAGAACAACCCAAGTAATTTAGAGAAAATATACAATACGTATTTATCACTAAATGACCGTCAAGAAAAAATCAAGCCTTTGCTTCCGCTAAAATTAATCAAAGAAGAAAGAAATGCTATTTTCCCTTTCGACAATTATGATAGCGAAATCATCAGCAGTAAAAACAACCTATCCAATTATTTATATGCTAATGCGAAAGCCTTGATGCTTACCAAAAACAAAATGAATTATCGCAGAGTTTATGATGACTTAGCTTATTTGGATAAAATAAATCCAAATTATAAAGATGTCACAAAAATCATGAATGAAGCACAGTATAAAGGAACCGATTTTGTGATTGTATATACCAAAAACGAAACCAATATGGTAATTCCGACACAACTTCAAAATGATTTATTGGATTTCAAAAGCTATAAACTGAATGACAAATGGACTGTTTATCATAGTGCTAAACAAAAAGACATTTACTATGATTACGGAATGCTTATCAATTTTAGATCTATATCTATATCTCCTGAACAAATAAAAGAAAGAGAATTCATAAAAGAACGCCAAATAGTTGATGGGCAAAAAAAGCAACTCGATTCTAACGGAAGAGTAGTTCTGGATAGACAAGGGAAACCAGTTATGGTAGACAATCTAGTCAATGCAACTGTAAGTATTTATGAAATCAGACAATTCAAATCGTGTCAAATCACCGCCAAAGTAGATTACATTGATAACAAAACCAACCAATCAATCGAATCTTTCCCAATAACAAGTGAATTTGTTTTTGAAAATATCTATTCGACATACAAAGGAGACCGTCGTGCTGCCGATGATAATTATTATGCCTATTTTGATAAGAAAGTAGCTCCATTTCCAACCAGCGAACAAATGGTTTACGACACCGGTGAGGATTTGAAAGCCAAAATTAATTCGGTTATTACCCGAAACCAGTTTAGAAAATAAGGCTCTTAATATTATCAAAACAATAAGAACAGCCCAATTGTAATGACAGTGTCGCTACAATTGGGCTGTTCTATAATTAGTAAGCAAACTATATATTTACCGAAATTTTTCTCTCATTTAGTTATACATATCTGGTGTCAACACAATCTTAAAAAGCTCTTTTTGATTACTGTCCATATAGTTATAAATCACGGTAGAATTATTATCTCTAAAGGCTTCAAGACTCGGATTTGTTTTAGAACCAGCCATTATTTCTTTTTCAACCGACTTTTTTAAATCCTCAACCTTAATACTTTCTTTTTGAACCCGCACCAAAGTAAAATCATATTGAACAGTATTATGTGGCAATGTATTTACACTCTCCATACGGATATCATTGCTAATCATCATCGGGCAAGCTTTGTTGTAATTTTCAACCAATGCTGTGAGCTCTTTCCCCACTGATTTATTTTTTGAATAATAATATTGCGCCACACTGACCAAAGCCACAACAACAACGATTTTAACTATTTTTCGAATAAGCAGTTTCCTATTTATTTGTTTTCCTTCCATTTTTAATAGATCTTTTGTTTTTACTTACAAACATTATTACAAACTTCTTTACACTTACAGAACCCGAGACAAGCTCAAATCATTAAGAGAAACCATTTTAATCTAAATATCTTTGAATCTCTTCTTTATCATTATCATTCGGCAACAAATAAACTATAATTGGTCTTTTGCCCTTTCTATACAACAAACATTGTACATTAAAATTATTGATTTGTTTTTTAGTATCAATCGTGATCTTCTTACCATTTTCAATTTCAAAAGTCAAATATCTCTTTTTCGAATAAAAAGGCTTTACTCCCAATTCTTCAAAATATTTACTTAACTCATTAGAATAATAACTCCAATCATCCATAGCCGCAAAATAGTTTTCCGCCTCAACAGAATTTTCATCTTTAAACGATTTTGTTTCTGGACTAAAAATTACAAGCTTCGTCGTTGTTACAATTTCAGTTTCATTAGGAACTTCTTTTTTAGGCGAAGTAAATGACACAACTTGCAATTCATTGTTTATATCAACACCTTTCAAAATTTTCCAATCCATGCCAACCCTACCATTTTCATCAAAAAATGCTAAAGTATCACCCTGATCCCCAATCACATAATTATCATAATCTTTGTACTTCCCGTAAGTTTTGGTTTGCAATAATTCTCCAACAAAATCTCCATCAGTATCAAATCGGGCCGCACCTTTTACATCTCCATTTTTCATATACAAAATAGAGCCTCCGTTTGCGACAAATAAATGATTTACTTCTTTCTTTTTCTTCTCGATTTCTTCTTTTGTTAATTTGCCTTTCTTTAAGGAAGAAGATTTAATAGCATCGGCCAACGAAACATTCTCAGATTGCTTATTTTCAGTTTGATCAGATTTATTTTCTTTGCATGAAATCAAAGATAAAATACAAATAGTTATTAGTATTGTTTTTTTCATATTTGGTTTACCACATTTATTACACTCAATGTCTGTCTATCTAGCAAGCTACAAATTTTGGAGACTTTTTGTCTTTCTTTATTAATTATTAAAAGCTATAAATGTAATAAAAGTCCCCTAACATTTCATTAAAACATCCAGAAACAGATATTTTAGAAAGCCATTTTTTAAATATTGCAAAAATTCTAATCTATCCATTCCATAAAAGCAAAATATAACCAGATTAAAATAAAAACAACTGGTAAAAATAATACCATTCCAAAGTTTGAATTTCTTTTGAATATTTCATTTTTCTTATGCTTAAAAAAGGAATCAATTAGCAAATACAAACTCCAAACTATATAAAAAGCAAACATCCAAACTGCTATCGCAAGTCCATCTCCTGTACCGCACCTCCTATTCGGATCTAACATTGATAATCCAACAGGAATTGAAATCATCAAGCAAAATATCAAAATTGCAATCCTCTTTATACAGTGTTTTAAAATGCTTTTATCGATTTCCATCATTACAGATTATTAAGCCGTTTTTTAATTATTAAAATGACATTTTATTTTTATTATCAACTATGATATAACTAGAATATTCCTACCCATAGCTCAAACAAAAATCATAAAATCTTTTAGAAAAACAAAACATCTTCTATTTTCTTAAAAGCTTTATGCACACATAAACAATAGAAACTAGTCAACGAAATAACAAAACCATTACTAGAAAAAGCAATAACAATAATCCAAAATAGCTCTTTTTTTCATATAAAGATTGTTCCCAAATGATTTCGAAAATCGATTTTAATTCAAAATCAGTATCTTCACTCTTAAAAAAGAAAAAATTATCCAAAAAACAGCCATAAAAACAGTAAATTTTCTTTTTAACCACAAAAATATCTTGATTTGTTAAAAATTTGACTTTTGCAAAAAAATATAACGTTTGGTTGAAAAAATATTTGTAGCTTTGCGCCAATGAAAAATACAGGAACATATATAACTATTATCTCTCGGATAATCACACCTACCACTTCTCCCGAAGTACGGATGCTATAACTATAGCTTCCAAAGTGTATTTAGTAATATATTTATTCATTTCCATATTTTATCGTTTTGAAATTATTTCCATTTTTATTTGGATTAATACATCCAAAAAATAACACCAAACAATTTTTATCTATCTACAATTCAATATATTGGACTATTCTTCCTTGTATTTATCTTATATTTGATAGTACAAAACCAGAACATTTCAAACTTGATTGTAGTGCATTTTTTAACCTAAAACACAACCTTTGAAATGAATATTTCTATTGTAGTAACTCAGGAAGAACATTATAAGTATGCGCAAGAAATATGCGATACGATAGAATCATCTGCCCTATTGAGAGGTACTGGAATTGCTAAAAGAACACCAGAATACATCCAGGAAAAGATGAAAAAAGGAGATGCTGTAATTGCCCTTAATAACGGAATTTTTGCTGGTTTTTGTTATATCGAAAGTTGGCAACACGGTCAGTTTGTGGCACACTCTGGTTTAATCGTACATCCGGATTATAGAAATTTAGGATTAGCGAAACAAATAAAATCTTTTGTATTTGACTATTCGTTGCAAAAATATCCTGAGGCTAAAGTATTCGGAATCACTACAGGCCTTGCGGTAATGAAAATCAATTCGGATTTAGGATACAAACCAGTTCCGTTTTCGGAATTGACTACAGATCCTAGTTTTTGGAAAGGATGTCAAACCTGTACCAACTATGAAATCTTAAAAAGCAAAGAAAATAAATTGTGTTTGTGTACAGGTATGCTTTTTGATCCAAAAGAAAAACCAAAAGATCCACCCAAACATCCATTTAACGTAAAAATCCTAAACAGATTGAAAGCCATAAAACAAGCACTGTTTTTGAAAAAAGAAGAAAAATAAGGATTTCAATTGCATTCTTAACAAAAGAGAACAAATCAACACAACCAATATAACACAACCCTTTTTTTATAGAAAAACAATCATTAACGAAAGAGATCTTTAGAAAAGGAAAAAACATAACAACATGAAAAAAGTAGTATTAGCATATAGCGGAGGATTGGACACATCATATTGTCTTAAATATTTAAAAAATGAAAAAGGATATGAAGTTCATACCGTATTAATCAACACTGGTGGTTTTGACGATGCCGAACTAAAAGCAATCGAAGACAGAGCTTATGAGCTAGGAAGTGCCAAACATGCCAATCTAACTATCCTTGATAAATATTATGATAAAGCAATTAAATATCTGATTTACGGAAACGTATTAAAAAACAATACCTATCCTCTATCTGTAAGCGCTGAACGTGTTTTTCAGGCAATCGAAGCTATAAAATACGCTAAATCTGTTGGTGCCCAAGCAATTGCTCACGGAAGTACTGGTGCAGGAAATGATCAAATCCGTTTTGATTTAATTTTCCAAACCATCGCTCCGGAAATAGAAATCATCACCCCTATCAGAGACTTAAAACTTTCAAGACAAGAAGAAGTTGCGTATTTACAAGCAAATGGCGTAGAATACTCTTGGGAAAAAGCACAATACTCCATTAACAAAGGATTATGGGGAACAAGTGTTGGAGGAAAAGAAACTTTGACTTCCGGACAACCTCTACCTAGTGAAGCGTATCCTTCGCAATTGCAAAAAGAAGGTGAAGAAAAAGTAACATTAGAATTCCTTAAAGGTGAATTGGTAGCCGTAAACGGAAAAGCCGACAAACCTTCAAACAATATTGTGGTTTTAGAAAAATTAGCCAGTGCCTATGCCATCGGAAGAGATATTCACGTGGGTGACACAATTATCGGAATCAAAGGAAGAGTTGGTTTTGAGGCCGCTGCTCCTTTAATCATCATTAAAGCACATCATTTATTAGAGAAACACACTCTAGGAAAATGGCAACAATACTGGAAAGAGCAACTAGGAAACTGGTACGGAATGTTATTCCACGAAGGTCAGTTCTTAGATCCGGTAATGCGTAACATAGAAACATTCTTAGAAGACACCCAAAAAACCGTGAACGGAATCGTAACTGTTTCTTTGAAACCATACCACTTTTCATTAGACGGAATTGAATCCAAAAACGACTTGATGAACACAGCTTTTGGACAATACGGAGAAATGAACAACGCTTGGACATCAGAAGATGCTAAAGGATTCATCAAAATTTTAGGGAATGCCCAAAACATATTTTCATCCGTAAATCAAGAAAGCTATGATTAATGTTGGAATAATAGGCGGATCGGGCTATACGGCGGGAGAACTCATCAGAATATTGATGTTTCATCCCAATGCCAAACTCGATTTTGTTTACAGCACCACCAATGCCGGAAAACCGCTTTCGGTAGCGCATCACGATTTGTTGGGCGATATCGAAATGAATTTTACTGACACGGTAAACCCTAACGTAAATGTGGTTTTCCTGTGCTTAGGACATGGAAAATCGAAATCATTTTTGACAGAAAATCAATTTGCGAGCCATACCAAAATCATCGATTTAGGAAATGATTTCAGATTAAACAAAGACGAAGTTTTTGAAGGTAAAAAATTCATTTATGGCTTACCGGAATTGAATAAAGTGGCTATTAAAAACGCTCAGTTCATAGCCAATCCAGGATGTTTTGCTACCGCAATTCAATTGGCTTTATTGCCATTGGCAGAAGCCAAATTATTGAAAGATGATGTACACATCAATGCAACAACCGGAAGCACAGGAGCTGGAGTAAGCCTTTCGGAAACATCACATTTTAGTTGGAGAAACAACAACATGTCGCATTACAAGGCATTTGATCACCAGCATTTGGGTGAAATTTCAGAAAGTTTACACCAATTACAGACTGATTACAAAAACGAATTGCTTTTCATTCCGAACAGAGGAGATTTTCCAAGAGGAATTTTTGCCACATTATACACCACTTGCAACGAAAGCTTGGAAGATATTGTAGCCAAATACGAAGCATTCTATAAAAACCAGCCTTTTGTAACCATTACTACAGCTGGTATCAACATGAAACAAGTGGTTCAAACGAATAAATGCATCATTAGTTTAATAAAAAAAGGGAACCGGATCTTGATCACCTCGGTGATCGATAACTTAGTCAAAGGAGCCTCGGGTCAAGCCATCCAAAACATGAATTTAATGTTTGGACTGGAAGAAACCACAGGATTGCATTTGAAACCAAGCGGATTCTAAAAACAATTAAAAAAATTGAAGAATTTAATAATTGAAAAATTATTGAGATTCTAAAAGATAAATACAGTTTAGGAAAGACATAAATCTTTAAATTCTTCAATTTTTAAATCATTAAATAATTAAAAAATGAACTTATTTGACGTTTACCCGTTATACGACATCACTCCTGTAAAAGCATTGGATTGCACCATTACAGATAAAAACGGAGTGGAATATTTAGATTTATACAGTGGTCACGGAGTAATCTCCATAGGACACACACAGCCTGATTATGTAGCCAAATTGAAAAACCAATTAGATAATCTCGGGTTTTATTCAAATGCCATACAAAATCCATTACAGGTGGAATTGGCTGAGAAATTAGGAAAGCTTTCAGGATGCGAGGAATACAGCTTATTCTTATGCAGTTCCGGAGCCGAAGCTAATGAAAATGCATTGAAACTGGCCTCTTTCCACAACGGAAAATCAAGAGTGATTGCTTTTGACAACTCATTCCACGGAAGAACATCGGCAGCTGTTGCCGTAACAGACAACAAAAAAATTGTCGCTCCAATCAATGCACAGCAAGTCGTTACTTTCTTGCCTTTGAACAACCTTGATTTGGTAGAAGCCGAATTAAAGAAAGGAGATGTTACTGCGGTAATTATTGAAGGAATTCAAGGTGTTGGAGGATTGGATGAAGGAACATCTGAATTTTTTCAAGGATTAGAGAAACTTTGTAAACAATACGAAGTGGTTTTGATTTTGGATGAAGTACAATCCGGATACGGAAGAAGCGGAAAGTTTTTCGCCTTTCAACACCACAATATCAAACCAGATATTATTACGCTTGCCAAAGGAATGGGGAACGGTTTCCCTATTGGCGGAATTTTAATTGCTCCAAAATTCACCGCTAGCCACGGATTGCTAGGAACAACCTTTGGAGGTAGTCACCTTTCCTGTGCCGCTGGAATTGCTGTTTTGGATGTAATCGAAAAGCAAAAACTAATTGATAACGTAAATGACGTTTATGCATATTTCCTTGAAGCTATCAAACAAGTTCCTGAAGTAGTCAAAGTAAAAGGAAAAGGATTGATGCTGGGTGTAGAATTTGATTTTGAAATAGGTGCTTTACGCAAAAAACTAATTGTAGAAAAATTGATTTTCACAGGAAGTGCCAACAACAAGAATCTATTGAGAATCCTTCCACCTTTGACAATCAAAAAGGAAGCCATCGATGCATTCATAGTTGCCTTGAAAGAAAGCTTAGCTGAATTGAAAGCTTAGTTGTTTTATTCTTAAATCTAACCTCTAAAATCTAAAATAGATTATGAGCCATTTATTACCCATACAAAAAAGAAATGCAGTTCTGAATCGAATGGCAGATTTGCTCGAACAAGAAAGAACCAACATCAAAAAAACCAATCAGGAAGACCTTGAAAACTACAAAGGCGATGATTTGGCGATGGAGAAACGCTTGCTTGTAGACGATGCTAAAATTGACGGGATGATACTTTCATTACGCCAATTGTTTGCCCAAGAAGACCCCGTAGGTCAGCAACGCTTTCATTTTGTACACGATAATGGCATCAAGATAACCAACAAAACTGCAGCTTTCGGAACGATATTAATCATTTACGAATCAAGACCAGACGTAACAGTTGAAGCAGGTGGTATCGCTTTCAAATCGGGGAATAAAATCCTTTTGAAAGGTGGTAAAGAATCCCTTCGCTCCAACTTAAAAATTGTAAGCCTTTGGCACCAAGCTTTAGCCGACAATGATGTGAACACTAATTGGGTGGATTATCTAAATTACGACAGAAACGAAACTCAAGCTTTTCTTGAAAAACCAACACAAAAAGTAGATTTAATAGTTCCTCGTGGTGGCGAAAATCTAATTGCATTTGTCAAAAAACACGCTACTTGCCCTGTAATTGTCAGCGGTCGTGGCAATAATTTTGTGTATGTCGACAAGGAAGCCGATTTAGATCAAGCCCTTTCTGTTATTATCAATGGTAAAACATCTAATATATCGGTTTGTAATGCTTTGGACAAAGTTCTTATCGACACGAATTTACCGGATTGGGAGGCTTTCGCCAAAAAAGTAGTTACTGAATTACAACAAAGAAACGTAACAGTTTTGGGAGATGAAACCGTTTCAAGAACAGTAAACGTTCCCCAAATAGAATCGGATTTGGTTTGGTACGAAGAGTTTTTAGATTATAAAATCGTAATCGGAACCATTAATTCTAATACAGAAGCGATTGAAAAAATAAACAAATATTGTGGCGGGCATTCGGCTTCCATAATTACAAAAAATGATGCTGTTGCCCAAGAATTTATGGAAAACGTAGATGCGGCAGCCGTGTATCAAAATGCCTCTACCCGATTCACAGATGGTGGTCAATTTGGTTTAGGAGGAGAATTAGCAATCAGCACCGACAAACTACACCAACGCGGCCCAATAGGATTACAACATTTGGTAACCAATAAATGGTATGTATACGGTGATGGACAAATCAGGTAAAAATTTTAAGATTGAAGGATTGAAAGATTAAAAAATTAAAGCAACCCAAATTTTTAAATAATTAAATCTTTCAATTTTTAAATAATTAAAAAATGACAAAAAAAAGAATATTACTAAAGCTAGGCAGTAACACCTTAACTAAAGAAACCAATCATATTTCCAGAGGAAAGATTGAGGATATTGGGATGCAAATTGCCTCTTTGCAGGACAAATATGAGTTTATCATTGTTAGCTCAGGAGCGATTGCTGCGGCCAAACAATTTGTAAAACTGGAAAATCAAGACGAAGATGTTTTTGTAAAACAAGCTTTGGCATCAATTGGTCAACCCCATTTGATGCGGATTTACCATGAGAACTTTAGTGATTTAGGCCTACTTACTTCACAGTGTTTGTTGTCATATTCTGATTTTGAAAAACAACAATCCAAAGTCAATATTGTAAATACCATCAATGTATTGGTCAAAAATAGTTATATCCCGATCATCAATGAAAACGACACTGTGGCTACAGATGAGATTAAATTTGGTGATAACGATAAATTGGCGGCATTGACAGCTGTACTATTAAACGTTGATATTTTGATAATTGCCACCAATACCAATGGTATTTACACCAAATCATCAATTAACGATGAAGTGCCGGAAACGATAGAATTAGTGACTGATTTATCGCTGTTGCAAAAAGAAATTGGGGACAAAAAATCATCACACGGAACCGGTGGCATGCAATCCAAAATTGATTCATCAGCCATCGCCAAAGAAGCGAACATCGAAACCTGGATTGTAAACGGACTCGAAGATAATTTTATGCTGAAAGCTTTGAGTAATGAAATTGCTTTTACAAAGATTTTATAATTATGGTACGCTGATGAGACGGGTTTGCTAAGGCAAAAACACTGATAAAAACTGATTTTTTTTAAACTCATTGGGTTAAGACATTAAGAAAGAACTGAACTTTTTATAGATTTACTAAGATTATGTTGAAAATAACACGGATGATTCTGATTTACTAAAACGTAAACACAGATAAAAACTAATTTTAAAATATGGGATTATTACACCAAGAATTAACAGATGTTATTATCAAAACCTTTTATGAAGTTTATAATGAATTAGGTTATGGATTTTTAGAAAAAGTGTATCAAAATTCCCTGTATTTAGAATTAAAAAATAAAGGTTATAAAGTTGAAGCTCAAAAGAGAATTAGCGTTTACTATAAAGGAACCGAAGTTGGCGAATACTTTGCTGACTTAATAGTCGAGAATACTATCATACTCGAACTAAAAGCAGCCGATTGTATTATAAAGGATTTTGAAAACCAAATTTTAAATTATTTAAGAGCAACAGATTGTGAAGTAGGATTGCTTTTAAACTTTGGAAAAAAACCTGAATTTAAAAGAAAAATATATGAAAACAACCGTAAAACAAGAAAACAAAAAACTGTTTAACCGGCATAAATTATAAGCAAAAGAAAAAATCCGTGCTTTATCTATGTCTTCGCTTTAGCGAATCAGTTTAATCAGCGTCAAATCATAAATAGCAAAAAGAAAATAAGTGCTTTATCCGTGACTTCCTCTTAACGAATCCATACGATAAGCATCAAATCATAAGTATTCATACTAAAAAACAAGAACTATGAACTACACCTCAATAAAAGAAATAGACTCACTCCAAAAATGGGTGAAACAAGCCATAAAAATCAAAAAAAATCCGCTAAAAAATAAGAAACTGGGAAAAAACAAAACCTTGGGAATGTTGTTTTTCAATTCGAGTTTAAGAACCCGTTTGAGCACCCAAAAAGCGGCTTTGAACTTAGGCATGAACGTGATGGTCATGAACTTTGGCAGCGAAGGTTGGACACTCGAGTTTGAAGACGGAACCGTTATGAACCAAGGCGCTTCGGAACACATCAAAGAAGCTGCCGAAGTAGTTTCACAATACTGCGATATTATTGCCATAAGAGCATTTGCAGGATTAGTAGATAAAGAAAAAGACAATGCCGAAACTGTAATGAACGGCTTCTTGAAATATGCCACTGTGCCAATTCTTAATATGGAAAGCGCAACAGGACATCCGTTGCAATCCCTTGCAGATGCCATTACAATGGAAGAAAACAAAACTCAACACAGACCAAAAGTCGTACTGTCATGGGCTCCACATCCAAGAGCCTTGCCTCAAGCGGTACCCAATTCTTTTGTAGAAATGATGCAATTACAAACCGAAATGGATTTTGTGATTACACATCCGGAAGGCTACGAATTGAATCCTGAAATCACCAAGAATTCCAAAATCGAATACGATCAGGACAAAGCATTTGAAAACGCCGATTTCATTTATGCCAAAAACTGGAGTAATTATAAAGAATACGGTAAAATCACCAATACCGATCCAAATTGGACCATCACAGCCGATAAAATGAAACTGACAAACAATGCCAAATTCATGCATTGTTTGCCAGTAAGACGCAACGTAATTGTGACTGATGAAGTAATCGACAGCGAAAACTCGATTGTAATACAGCAAGCCAATAACAGAACGTATTCGGCACAATTAGTTTTGCAGAAAATATTAAAAAGGCTCTAAATTTCTAAGATTCGAAGATACTAAGTTTTTTACTTGTTATCTTAGAAACTTAGGGACTTAGTAATTCAGAAATTTAAAAGAAATGAATAAACTATCTATCATAAAAATTGGTGGCAACATCATCGATAATCCAACAGAGTTAGAACAGTTCTTAACTGATTTTTCTAAAATTGAAGGCCACAAAGTACTTGTTCATGGAGGCGGAAAATCGGCAACCAAAATGGCACAGAGTATTGGGCTGGTACCTCAAATGATTGATGGACGCCGTATTACCGATGCCCCGATGCTCGATGTGGTAGTAATGATTTATGCAGGTGAAATCAATAAAAATGTGGTTGCTCAATTGCAGGCTAATGGCACCAATGCCGTAGGATTTTCGGGTGCCGATGGTAATTTGATTCTCTCAACAAAACGCAACCACCCAACGATAGATTATGGTTTTGTGGGCGATGTACAAAAAGTGAATACTCCTTTATTGGAAACATTACTAAATAGCGGAATAACACCTGTTTTTTGTGCCATTACACACGATGGACAGGGACAATTACTAAATACTAATGCTGATACTATTGCTAGCGAACTAGCCATTGCATTATCCCATGTATTTGAAGTTACGTTGACTTATTGTTTCGAAAAACCGGGCGTTTTGTACGATGCAGATGATGACAGTTCGGTAATAGAACAAATCAACCATCAATTATATACCAAATTAAAAGCTGAAAAAGCAATACATTCGGGAATGATCCCTAAATTGGACAACTGTTTCAATAGCCTTTCAAAAGGTGTTCAAAAAATAAAAATTGGACATCACAGAATGTTACAAAATGCTAGTGTTATCCATACAAGCATTGAATTATAAAAATACTAACAGATCTAACAGGTTTTAAAATCTGTCAGATCTCAGGAAAAAAATATGAAGAACATAGAGACCCTAACACAAGAAGCCATCGCGTTATTAAAATCTCTGATTGAAACCCCTTCGTTTTCGAGTGAAGAAGATCAAACAGCTCTTTTAATCGAAGATTGGTTCCGTCAAAACAACATTCCGTTCGAGAGGGAAAACAATAATATCTGGGCTTTCAATCAATATTTTGATAAATCCAAACCGACACTATTGCTCAACTCCCATCACGATACCGTAAAACCTAACCAAGGTTACACCAACGACCCGTTTAAAGCCATCGAAAAAGAGGGTAAATTATACGGATTAGGCAGCAATGATGCGGGAGGTTGTTTGGTTTCCCTTTTGGCCACTTTTGTTCATTTTTATGCCAAAGAAAATTTACCATATAATATAGTAATGGCAGCAACGGCCGAAGAAGAAAGTAGCGGTAAACAAGGACTTAACAGCGTTTTAAAACATTTACCAGAGTTAGATTGCGCCATCGTGGGTGAGCCTACCTTGATGCAATTGGCAGTAGCCGAGAAAGGTCTGCTAGTACTCGATGTTGTTGTAAAAGGAACAGCTAGTCACGCAGCACACCAAAATACTGACAATCCCATTTACAATGCTATGCCAGTTATACAATGGTTCAATAGTTATCAATTCGAAAGAGTATCAGAGGTTTTAGGGCCAGTAAAGATGACTGTAACCCAAATAAACGCTGGAAAACAACACAACGTAGTTCCAGCCGAATGTCATTTGGTGGTCGATATTCGTGTGAATGATTGTTATAGCAATGTCGAAATTTTAGAAACTGTAAGACAGCATTTAACAGCTCAAATCACACCACGCTCAATGCACTTAAACGCCTCGTCCATTCCAGTTTCACACGGATTAGTACAAGCCGGAATAGCATTGGGAAGAACAACTTATGGCTCGCCTACCCTTTCGGATCAGTCGGTTTTAAGTTGTCAATCATTAAAATTAGGACCAGGAGAAACACTCCGGTCACATTCAGCAGACGAATTTATATACATCAACGAAATAGAAGAAGGAATCCAATTGTACATCAAAATACTGGGAGACTTCTTGAATTGATAGATTGTTGGACTACTTGGATTATTCGATCATTCGATTATTGGATTACTTAGATTTAAACCTATAAAATAGTATACTCTAAAAAATCCAAAAGTCTAAAAATCCAACAATCTAAAAATCCAACAATCTAACAGTCTAACAATCTAAAAATCCAATTATGAAACTTTGGGAAAAAGGAATACCAACCGACAAACAAATTGAACATTTTACGGTAGGAAATGACAGGGAACTTGATTTGGTTTTGGCCAAATATGATGCCTTAGGCTCCATTGCCCACGCCAAAATGTTAGGGCAAATAGGTTTATTGACTAATGCTGAAACCGAATCTTTGGTCGTAGCCTTGAACGAAATCATACAAGACATCGCGAACGGGAATTTCGAAATCGAAGACAGCTTTGAAGACGTACATTCTAAAATTGAATATTTGCTAACAGTAAAACTTGGCGATGCCGGAAAAAAAATCCACACCGCACGTTCTAGAAACGATCAGGTTTTAGTCGATGTGAACTTATACTTGAAAGATGAAGTCAAAGAACTGAAAGAACAGGTAAAAACACTTTTTGATTTAATGATGGAATCGGCAGAAAAACACCAAAATGTGCTATTGCCAGGTTACACTCATCTTCAAATTGCAATGCCTTCCTCTTTCGGGATGTGGTTTTCTGCCTATGCAGAAAGTCTTATAGACGACATCACAATGCTAAATGCCGCTTTGAAAATAGTGGATCAAAATCCGCTGGGCTCAGCTGCAGGTTACGGAAGCTCATTCCCTATCAACCGAACATTTACAACTCAGGAATTAGGTTTTGAAACCTTAAAATTCAACGCAGTTGCGGCACAAATGAGCCGTGGAAAATCGGAAAAGACAGTAGCTTTTGCCATGAGCAGTATAGCAGCTACACTTTCTAAATTCTCAATGGATGTGTGTTTGTACATGAGTCAAAATTTTGATTTTATAGGCTTGCCATCTCACTTAACCACAGGTTCCAGCATTATGCCACACAAGAAAAACCCGGATGTTTTTGAGCTGATTCGTGGTAAATGCAATAAGATTCAAGCCTTACCGTATGAAATCACTTTAATTACCAACAATCTGCCAAGCGGCTACCACAGGGATTTACAACTCTTGAAAGAAGGATTGTTTCCAGCCATACAAAACTTGAAAGCCTGTTTGGATATCGCTATTTTCTCTATCAAAGACATCACGGTAAAAGACAATATTTTAAATGACCCAAAATACAATTATCTGTTTACAGTAGATACACTAAACGAAATGGTTGTAGCTGGAATGCCATTTAGAGATGCCTACAAAGCCGTTGCTGAGCAATTGGAAAACGGAACATATCAATCTCCAAAAGAAACCAAACATACACATGAAGGAAGCATTAATAACCTTTGTCTAGCAGCAATAAAGGATAAAATGAAGAGTACCTATTAATTCAAAAATCAATTAAGCAAGAAAAATCCATAAAATACATTTATGGATTTTTTTTTGTAACCTATTCTACCTTAAACCATTATTAAATAGCTAAAATCAATCATAAAAAAATCAATTATTTTAGCTAATAAAAATAGTATGCACGCATAGTTTTACGTATTTTCACAAAAAATTAAAAAAAAAAATACCATGAAATTAACACAAAAAATTACTTTACTATTATTTATTAGTTCTACACTATTTATCAGCTGTTCAAAAGACGATACAACTGCAACGGACAATACAACCATAAAAACCTTTAAAGATGTTACCTTTTCATTAGACCAATCAGAAGGATATGATGCAGGACTATATTTTTCGACTGAATTAGGAAAATCATACAAAACAAAACAAATTGACGCTGCAATTCTACCAAAAATTGACATTGAATTTTATAGCAGCAGTGATAAATTAAATTATTTCACCAGTCCAAATGATGGCGACTACGGTCTAAAAAATGCAACACTTTCATTATTCATTAATACCCAGAAAGACTTATTGACAATTGAGCAATTCAACAAAATCGAAAAAGGTTCAGATTTTGACGCTCTTAAAATAGATACAGATGATGACGACTCTTTTCCAGATAGTCAAATGCCAAATGTAGTATTGTTCAAAAATGCGGCTGGCAAAAAAGGGGCCATTTACATTAAATCGGTACACAGAGTTGGCTATGATCCTAGAATCGTAGTAGATATCAAAGTCCAAAAATAAAATACCAAACAATCCTATTGACTAAACCAATTTTTCAGAACTGAAAAATTGGTTTTTTTATGCCTTATAATATACAATTGGAAACACTCACAAATGAGGATCTATCCCTTAATTTATCCCTTTTCTAAAGAAGTATTTTTTCCAATTATTAATTAGTACAAAAAAAACTATATATTTGAGAAATATCTTAAATATATAGCATGACGAATTTCGAGGAACAAGCAACTCAAACGCTTTTTGAAAAAAATCACATTACAGAAGAACAATTTGGAGCCATTCGGGAGTACCGAGGTTTGAATTTGTTTTCAGTTCACAACGAACTGAAATTATTACTATACCTTTCGATGTTAATGTTTACATCGGGGATTGGTATATTAATTTATCAAAACATAGACACAATTGGACATACTGCACTACTTGGATTATTGCTTTTAGTAACGTTAACTTGTTTTTATTTTTGTTTCAAAAAACATGAGGGCTTCAAAAAAGAAGAAGTACTATTCTCCAATCCGCTTTATGATTACTTAGTACTTACAGCGGTTATACTGAGCTGTACATTTGTGGGATATTTGCAATTTCAATACCAAACTTTTGGAACCCATTACGGATTGGCCACTTTGGTACCAACTGTTATCAGTCTTTTTTGTGCTTATTATTTTGACAATAAAAGTGTTTTATCCATAGGAATCACAGGGATGGCGGCTTATTTGGGACTCTCAGTAGATCCAAAACAAGTGTTTGAAAACGAAATGTTTGACAATCCCTATTTAAGTTATATTGGTTTAGCATTTGGATTGGTTTTGTTACTTTGGGCCTTGTATGCAATCAAAATCAATTTGAAAAAGCACTTCAATCTCGTTTATCTTACTTTCTCGTTGCATTTGGTTAGTTTAGCCTGTATTGTAAATTTATTTGAAGATTACTATTGGTTACCTTTTGGAATAGTTTTAGGAATTACTGCCTACTACTTTTATAATTTAAGCTTTCAAATCAAGTCTATATCTCTATTTATTTTTACTATTCTATACGGATATATAGGAATAAACATCTTATTTGTAAGAGTTATAGAATTAATAAAATTTGATGACCTATTCTTTTTATTCATTTTCACCACTCCTTTTTATTTTATTGGTTCCATACTTGGATTTATAAAATTGATTAAACACTTCAACAAAAACACGACTGATGATAGTATACGATAAAACACTTTTAGACAACACATATATAGATGAAGAAGCCAATCGATTGAAGGAATCAGGCTTCATTAGTCAAGAACAATATAAAAGCATTCAAATTCAAATACCAAAGCTTAAAAGCCAAAAGAACATCTTCATCCAAATTCTTTTTTTCATTCTGGGCTTTATGTTGTATTCTTCTATTTGTGGAGTGCTATCGTTATTTGCGCTGAGTATTATAGACGATGCATATTTATTTTTCATCTATCTCTTTACTATAATTGGTTTTGGAGCCAAAGAGTTTATGTCAAGAGAAATGAAATATTTTGGTTTTGGCCTGGACGATGCTTTTATTGTGGGTGCCATATTAGCATTACTGATTGGAGTTGGTCTCACCTTTGAAAAAAATTATGATCCAGACTTTTTAGTTATCATAATAGTTATGGCAATCGTATCAAGTTTCTCCTATTTGCGATACCTCAATCTCCCATTAGCTCTACTCGCCTGTCTAGGAATAACAGGAAGTCTAGCTTACATTACATTCGAATATTTAATAATCGGGAAATCTATATTACCGTTTGTACTGCTTTTATTCTCTGGAGTTTGTTATTTCATTTTGAAAAAAAAGTTCCAAAGCTTAACTTCTCCCTATTATTACAAGGGATTAAAATTAGCTAAAGGCTACAGTTTAATTTTATTCTATCTCTCAGGAAATTATTATGTGGTAAGGGAATTAAATTACGGCCTATCAGGAGAATATTTTTATGATGGTGTAAGTCCTGAAATACCTTTTGCCATATTCTTTTGGGCTTTTACATTCATAGTTCCGGCAGTATACCTTGTATTCTCTTTGAAAAATAAAGATAGAATGATGCTATGGATAGGCTTTCTGGCACTTTGCTTTGCCTTTTTTACCTTTAGAATGTATCATCATGTTTTACCGCCGGAAGTTGGCTTAACCATTGGAGGTTTGGTTGTATTTGCCTTTACTTATTTTGCCATAAAAAAGACAAAACATAAAGAAAAAGGAGTCACGTTCAAAGCTGATCGCTTTACCAATCCAAATGCTTTTGCCAATTTACAAACACTTATAGTCGCTTCGCAATTCGGACTTAAACCCGAAGCAAAAGTTGAGGAATCTCCAATGGAATTTGGCGGTGGTGGATTTAGTGGTGGAGGCTCAGGAGGAGAATTTTAAAATCACACCAAACTATTTTTAGCAAAGATGCTAATCACAAAGTTTAAAATATTTTACTTTGTGATTAGCGTCTTTACTTTTTATATAAAACTCAATTTAACGAAAAGAATTATTCAGACTAATTAACTTACAGTCTCTCCGCCAAATCCTTCGCATCAATATCACTATGCGAAGCATCATAAACTGATTTACCGTTTTTAATCAATAACACTTGTGGAGATTGGTGCATCACTTGAAAACGATTTGCGATTTCATTGGAAACCTCACGGTATTCCAGCAAATCCAAAAAATAGGTATCAGTAGTATCAGCAGAATCAAACTCATTTTCAAATTGTCTCAAAGCCATTCTACTCACGCTGCAACGGGTGCTATGCTTAAAAATCGATACCGGTTTTTCATTTGATAGTGCAATAATTTCATTCAACTGATTTAAATCTGTTAATGGAATCCAATTGATTTTACTAACTGCTGTTTTCTTTTCTTCAGAACTACCAAATAGGGAATTAAATATACTCATTTTGTCGTTTTTTATGTCATTTTGTCTTTAAAAAGCTATAAAAACATAGCTAAAACCGTCAAATTGTCCATGATTTTACTATGGAACACCATTTGAAGATTATTTTGCAAAGTTAGCTTTTAGTGATTAGCCAATAGCCATTTGGCACTAGTTTTTTGAATAAAAAACAAAACAATATAGAAACCTATAGATTCGTGAATAATAACTACCAAATATCTATTGCCTTTTCACTAACAATTAATAACTCAAAAAATAAAAAACCATGAACATAAATAAATTTACCATTAAATCACAGGAAGCTATACAGCTTTCGCAGCAACTGGTTCAGAGTTTGGGTCAGCAACAAATTGAGAACGAACACATTTTTAAAGCTATTTTTGAAGTAGATGAGAATGTAGCTCCGTTTATTTTGAAAAAACTCAATGTCAATGTACCATTGTTTTTACAAATTTTAGACAGTACAATTCAAAGTTTTCCAAGAGTTAGCGGAGGCGAAATACAGCTTTCCAGAGCAGCCAGCTCTGCATTGAACGAAGCGGAAATCATTGCAAAAAAAATGAATGACGAATACGTTTCAATAGAGCATTTAATACTTGCCATATTCGATTCTAAAAGCAAAGTAGCCCAAATCCTAAAAGACCAAGGTGTAACCGGAAAAGGACTCAAAGCAGCCATAGACGAATTACGAAAAGGCGAACGTGTAACCTCAGCCTCAGCCGAAGAAACTTATAATTCTTTGAACAAATACGCCAAAAACCTCAACGAATTGGCCAGAACCGGAAAACTCGATCCAGTAATTGGTCGTGACGAGGAAATTAGACGCGTACTGCAAATCCTTACCCGAAGAACCAAAAACAACCCAATGCTAGTGGGAGAACCTGGAGTGGGTAAAACCGCTATTGCCGAAGGTCTCGCACACCGTATTGTAGATGGCGATGTGCCTGATAACCTAAAAGACAAAATCGTATTTTCTCTTGATATGGGAGCCCTAATTGCTGGTGCCAAATACAAAGGGGAATTCGAGGAACGATTAAAATCAGTAGTCAAAGAAGTTATTGCTGCCGAAGGAGACATCGTATTATTCATTGACGAAATTCACACGCTTGTAGGTGCAGGTGGTGGCGAAGGTGCAATGGATGCAGCTAATATTTTGAAACCAGCTTTGGCTCGTGGAGAATTGAGAGCCATAGGTGCAACGACTTTAGACGAATACCAAAAATATTTTGAAAAAGACAAAGCCCTTGAACGTCGTTTCCAAAAAATCATCATCGAAGAACCAGATATCGAAAGTGCGATTTCAATCCTAAGAGGAATCAAGGAAAAATACGAAACACACCATAAAGTACAAATCAAGGACGACGCTATCATTGCAGCCGTAACACTATCGCAACGTTACATTTCCAATCGTTTCTTACCAGACAAAGCCATCGACTTAATGGACGAAGCGGCTTCTAAACTCCGTATGGAAATCAACTCCAAACCCGAGGAATTGGATGTTTTGGATAGAAAAATCATGCAATTGGAAATCGAAATTGAAGCCATCAAACGCGAAAAAGACGAAAGCAAACTCAAAGTATTGGGATTGGAATTAGCCAATCTTAAAGAAGAGCGAAACGTGATTTACGCCAAATGGAAATCCGAAAAAGAAGTTGCCGATAATATTCAGGAAGTAAAAACCGAAATTGAAAATTTCAAATACGAGGCCGAACGTGCCGAACGTGATGGCGATTACGGTAAAGTAGCCGAAATTCGTTACGGAAAAATCAAGGAAGCTCAAGAACGATTAGATGTTTTTCAGAAACAATTAGCCGAAAATCAATCGGGAACTTCCTTAATAAAAGAGGAAGTAACCCGTGAAGACATTGCCGAAGTGGTGGCCAAATGGACAGGAATTCCTGTGATGAAAATGCTACAGGGAGAAAAAGAAAAACTATTGCATCTTGAACAAGAATTGCACAAACGCGTTGTAGGTCAAGAAGAAGCCATCGAAGCTGTGAGCGACGCCGTACGTCGAAGCCGTGCAGGATTGCAGGATATGAAAAAACCAATTGGTACCTTCCTATTCCTTGGATCAACCGGAGTGGGAAAAACCGAATTAGCCAAAGCGCTAGCCGAATATCTTTTTGATGATGAGAATGCCATGACCCGAATTGACATGAGCGAATACCAAGAGCGCCACAGCGTGAGCCGTTTGGTGGGAGCGCCTCCAGGATACATAGGTTATGAAGAAGGAGGTCAATTGACCGAAGCCGTACGAAGAAAACCTTATTCTGTTATTTTGCTCGACGAGATAGAGAAAGCCCATCCGGACACTTTCAATATCTTGTTGCAAGTACTCGATGAAGGACGTTTGACGGACAACAAAGGACGCTTGGCCGATTTTAAGAACACCATAATCATCATGACTTCCAACATGGGAAGCCAAATTATACAGGATAAATTTGAGAATCTAAAAACAGGGGTCGAAGCAGCCACCGAATTGGCAAAAATAGAAGTAATGGGATTATTGATGCAAACGGTACGTCCGGAATTCATCAACCGTATAGACGAGATAGTTATGTTCCGTCCGCTTACCTCAGCCAATATCGCCAGAATTGTGAGCTTACAACTCCATAACGTCACTCAAATGCTGGCTCAGCAAGGCATCTCGATAGACGCTACGCCGGAAGCCATAGCCTATCTGTCTGAGAAAGGTTATGATCCGCAATTTGGAGCTCGTCCCGTAAAAAGAGTAATTCAAAAAGAAGTCCTAAACCAACTCTCTAAAGAAATACTCGCAGGAAAAATTATTGCCGATAGCATAATCCTGCTCGATGAATTTGATGGGCAACTGGTTTTTAGAAACCAAACGGAGTTGACACACGAGTAAATAAACCCTCAGTTCGAGTGTCACGCTTTTTTGCGTGATGTATCGAGAACAAATCTTAAAAAACTGCAAAGTGACAACGCTTTGCAGTTTTTTTTATTTTCCAAAGTCATAATACGCATTTGTAATCCGAGTTCATTCCAATGCCTTGTCTATATGCTTTTTTATCTTATTATTCATAGTAATAATTGCTCATTTACTGTTTTCATAACTTTTTAACAACTGGTAACAAATCAGTTATAAAAACAATCTGTTATTGTCTTGTGTAAACAATATATATAAATGTAGTATTTTTACAAATAAGAATAATAGCTCTTTTTTGTTTTATAATAAAAATAATACAAAATAAAACAAAAGTAATTGCGTTTCAATTTTATGTATGATCTCGAAAAACAATTTTTGAGACAATCGGTCTGATTGTGTCAGACCATTACAAGTTGGCAGAAAATTTACTCAATCTACCAAGTAGAATTGGCGTTCGAAAGTCAAAAAATAATTGGTATTGGCAAATTAATATCACATCTCTTAAATAATCATGAGTATTTTAAAGAAGTATATTAATTTCACAAAGTAAAGGATGCCAAGGGCGGAACAAATCTAACTAAAAACATTTGTACCTAAAGTTTTCGTCCTTAAAATGGCAAATATTTTGCAAAGGGAAATATAATAAAATTATGAAAAAGTTAAAAAGTTCTTTAAAAATTGGTTTAATTGGCATATTCTGTAGTATATTCTTTCTAGCTTGTACAAAAGATGACACTCAAGTACAAGAAACCAAAAGTATAGATAAAACAATGTCCAATAAAGGTATAAGCAAAGTTACAAACAAAACATTATCTACCAATAAAATAGCTCCTACTGCACAATTAGTTCAAACTATTTGTGATATTACTGGTCCAACAGTAACATCAACTGGCGTAGCTGTCGTAGCAGCTGGCTCTACCGCAAGTTATAGCTATACAAATAATACAGGTTCAGCAAGTAATATTGTTTGGACACTGACCCCAAGCCCAGCTGGAAGTGCTACTTATGTTGCTAATGGAGCTAACATAACTATAACTTACCTAGCAAATTTTGCAAGTGGTACTTTAACCGCAGCTGGTTCGGGTGGAACAGCACAAACTTGTAATACTGTATTAAATATAACCAACTCAGGTAGTGGAGCCAATTGTAGTTGTACTCCAGTTATGACAATGTCATACATCTGCAGAGGAAGTTCTTCAACAAGTTTAGGAGGCTTCGTAAGTCTTAAATCTCCAACGAATTGTCAAGTAGATTGGAGTACAGTTGAAAAAATTGATCTTGATTTAAGCGGAGCAGTAATTTTCGAATTTGATTCCCCTTTAAGCGGATTAAACAATGGAACATTATATCCACCCTTCATTCCTGATCCAAGCGGTTTAATTGTAAATGAATTCTATTACCAAGGTTGTTTGCCAAGTGTATCTTGCAAAGCAAAGATTTACTTCAATAATGGTTGCCCTGCGAAAAGCCTAACCGTAACAGCAGTAGGTGGCTAATAAATAAAATCCTTCGATGACAAATATTTTTACAACTAAAACATAATTGAGAGAAGTACAAAGTAAAATTAGACCAACAAGTCTTGACTATGAATTAGTATTTAAAAATCCTAGGAATATAATTTACACAGCCTCACAGCTACAAATAACATCTTTTTATAAACTTTAAAAACTGCAAAGTAACAACGCTTTGCAGTTTTTTGTTTTTAGGAGCAAAGACATTGGTGTTTGCATCAACAGTAGTCCCGCTGTCATTCCAATCTTTTTAATCTCGTCCCAAAAGCCGAGATTAAAAAGGATTTTCCCTTCCATCGGGGCTAGACAAGAACTACATTAATTAACAATCCTATTAATTTGAAAAGCAGTAAACAAATGAAATACTAATTTTATTATTTAGTAAGAATATTTCAATACATTTGATAATAATAATAATAATAATAATACAAAACAAAACTTTACCAATATACCCAATTTTGGGTGTATACTCGTTACAAAGTAGCGACTATACACAAGCTGGCGGATATTTTCGAGAAACAGAATAAACAAATAACACAGAATGAAGACATCAGAAGTAAAAGAGCAAATAATAATATCTTTATATTTTAACATTCCGCTTTCTCTAATCACTTATATAACGACAAATAATTTATTAATTTCATTAATTGTTTTTTTATTGACAACGTTTTTTATAATAACAGCTGGATTACTAACCACAAAACTGGGATATAAAAGACATTTCGAAATAACTGAAAGTGAAGGTTTTAAAAAATTAATTTCTCTTGGTTTTAGAATAGAAAAAGTTAATGATTATGTTGGCTTAAATGGAGTTTACAGAAATTATTTATTTGATATTTACTACGATTGGCTAACGGTTTCAAATAATAGAAATAGCAAAGCATTAGTCTTAAATATTTATTTTAATCCCCCAACCTTAAATAATAATAAAACAGACCATAAACGTTTAAAGGAAATATCTGAAAAGTATATAACGTCTCGTTGGAGTTTGATTCCGAAAACTTACTGTTACCGTTGGAGAGAAGGAAATATAATGATGAATAATTCAATTGGACTTAAAAACCCCAATTATGAATTCATTTCTCAAAAAATGGACGAATTAATTGAAATATTAAAGACTGAAAAATTGCAACCAATTGAAAGAGAGAAAGTAATTGAAATGAGAAAAATTACTGAATTTGCTCATATACCAGAAATCGCAGTTTACTACAAAAAAAACATCCGCTAACAGCTACTACAACGGATTTGGGCAATAGGCTTAATAGAAAGATGGTTTTGCATTTAGGATGATTTGCTTCGCCTGTTCGCTATCGCTCGGGTGGCAAATCCGAAGAATGGGCTTAATTTAGTCCCAAACCCGCTGTAGTACCTGAACGTTAGCGGTAATTTTGCAAAATCGACATAAAAATTGACACAACATACAAATGAAGATATTAAATAGTTTATTGATTTTATTTTTGACAATTAATAGTTACGCTCAAAATCTAAATTTTCGCAAGGCAATTCTAAAAAGTGATTTAATTATTGTGAGTGATGACTTTGCTTTTGACACAATTCGTGTAAATGATTTTACAAATACCTCATTCGTCAAAATAAAAAAAGTTGACACTATTCTAAAAAATAATCTTTCTTTATTACCAAAAACCATAACGTTAAGAAAATATCAAGATAATGAAGATTATTATTCTGACCTAATAACAAATGGAGGAGGCTGTGTTTTGGCACCTAAATGTGGAAATAATTGGGCATCTTACTTTAATGTTTTTTTTATTAAGAAAAATGGGAAGGAATATCAGTCTTTTTTAATTCTTCAAGAATTAGAATTAGAAGCCTATCAAAAAATAATCGCCGAAGTAAGAACAATTTCAAGGTTAGAATATTTAAAAAATGACAACGAACGGTTTCATAAAACATTAGATTGGTTTATAGAAAATGGATTTGCGCCAGATATTGATTTTATAGACTATTACAAACAAAAAGGCATAATAACCGACACAATTCAATATTCCGAACAGCAATATAAGAACGCTTTACAACAATTTCAAAAAGGGAAAGAAGAACTTTTACCAATTGTTAAAGAAAAGTATTTTTATGAAATAAAGACACACTACACTCAAAAAATGCAAGTTTTAATAGACAAAGAAAAATTGGAATTCAAAGATTATTTAGAGTTTGATAAATCAGTTTCAATTTTGACGAATAATTTTAATGACGATTATGAATCGGGAAATTATATATTGAATAACTCATTAACTTCTGATAAATTTGATGACTATGATAAAAAAAATATAATGAGATATTTATTAAAAATAGTAACCGAATGGAAATAAAAACAACAGCTAACAGGTACTACAACGGATTTGGGTATTTGGCTTAATGAAAAGATAGTTTTCTATTTGTAATTTGCTTCGCCTGTTCGCTATCGCTCGGGTGACAAATCCAAAGAATGGGCTTAATTCAGTCCAAAACCCACTGTAGTAGCTGGACGTTGGTGGCAAGTTTACCGAAAATCGCAGAAAATAGAAATTAATAAAAATATATGATTGCATTATACATAAATTGGGATTTTGACTCTGAAATAATAAACATTTATGGTTTTCCATTAAAATATTACGGACTTTTATTTGCTTGTGGTTTACTTTTAAGTATGTACATTCTAAAAGGAATTTTTAGAAGAGAAAACTTAAAAGATAGTGCGCACGAAGCATTGTTCATTTACGGAATAGTTGGAATTTTTGTTGGAGCGAGATTAGGGCATTGTTTATTTTATGATTTTGATTACTATTCAAAAAATCTATTAGAAATTATTTTACCTATTAAGAAAACTCTAAATGGAGAATACAAATTTATTGGCTTTGCGGGTTTAGCAAGTCACGGAGGTACAGTTGGGTTGATTATTTCACTTTATCTATATTCAAAAAAATACGAAATAAAATATCTTAAAATACTTGATTTAATTGCAATTGTTGCGCCATTGGGAGCAACATTTATAAGGCTTGCGAACTTAATGAACTCTGAAATGATTGGTAATCCGACTACAATGCCTTGGGCATTTATTTTTAGTCGTATTGACAATATACCAAGACATCCAGCCCAGCTTTACGAAGCTATTTCGTATTTAATAATTTTCATTATAGTTTTCACTATTTACAAAACTAAAAACATAAAGCTAGGAAATGGTTTTTTGTTTGGTTTAACAATAATTTTAATTTTCACAATGAGAATTTTAATTGAGTTTGTAAAAATAAATCAAGTGGAATTTGAAAATGGAATGAAATTAAATATGGGACAAATATTGAGTATTCCATTTATAATAATCGGAATATATTTTATGGGAAAGAATTTAATGAGAAAAGAAACTAAATAAAAATCCTTATACTAACATCGACTACAACGAATTTGAGCAATTGGCTTAATGGAAAAATAGTTTTGTATTTGAGTGATTTGCTTCGCCTGTTCGCTATCGCTCGGGTGGCAAATCCGAAGAATGAGCTTAATTTAGTCCCAAACCTAATGTAGCGCCAGAACGTCAGGCTGCGTCACCAGAAATTTCACTAAAAAAACAATTTAAAAAAAATAAAATAAATTGCTAAATTATTTTTATTTAGTTGATACAACAACTATATTCGTATCAATTATATTCACATTAACTAATTTAATATGAAAAAAAGCAATCCAACAGGAACTGTTCTTTATACAATTGAGCAAACAATAAAAGAGTATAGAAAAATTTCACAGAAAAACATAGGGAAAATTGTAAAGGATATAACAGTGGACCAATGTCTATTATTGATTGTGCTTAATAAAAATTCTAATTATTCTCAAAAGGAAATAGCTGAATTGATTTTCAAAGACAATACTTCAATTACTAGAATTATTGAACTAATGGTAAAAAAAGAGTATCTGACAAGAAAAATAAACGAAATAGACAGAAGAAAATTTAACCTTGAAATAACGGAAAAAGGAAAAAAAACAATTGAATTGTTAACACCTGTCATAAACAAAAACAGGCAAGATGCTCTTAAAGGATTATCAGAAAATGAAATTGAATTATTGGATAAAATACTAATTAAAATACTTTCAAACTGTAAAAAATAAAATGAAAAAAACACATCAAATAACTAAATCGAGACTATTTTTAATAGTCATTCTTCTTCCAACAATAATTTTTGGGCAAAAAAACATATCAACTTATCTTGAAAAATACATGCAGGCACAAGTTGACTTGAATAATTTTAGTGGAACAGTTATTGTCTTAAAAAATGGTTCTGTATTATTAAAAAAGGCTTATGGTTTTGCAGATTATGAATGGAATATTAAAAATACAATTGATACAAAATTTCAGTTGGCTTCTGTCACTAAACAATTTACGGCTACTGCAATTCTTCAATTAGTAGAAAAGAGAAAACTCTCGCTTAATGATAAGCTTAGTCAGTTCTTTCCAGATTATCCAAAAGCAGATAGCGTCACAATTCACATGTTATTATCACATTCTTCAGGCCTTGCAATGGGTTTTAAAGAAATAGCAACAAGTAGTATATCTGCTGATTCAGCATACAATGAAATTAAAAAAATGCCTTATGAATTTTCGCCAGGCACAAAAACGGCATACAGCAATATTGGTTATTATTTATTAGCAAAAATTATAGAAAAAGTTTCAGGAGAAAAGTACGCCGATTATTTAAACAAACATATATTTGAAAAAGTGGGAATGAAAAACTCTGGAGTGATTACCAACGAAATCCTGATTCCTAAAAAGGCTAAAAATTATATTTTAGAAGATAATAAATACATAAACAACCCTTATATAAATTGGAAAATCAATATTGGACATGATGGAGTCTATTCTACCGTTGAAGATTTAGCCTTATGGGATAAAGCACTTTATGGAACAACAATTTTGTCCGCAAAAATGAAAAAACTAATGTTTACGCCCTATAGTAAAGAAAATTGGGGTTATGGTTTTATCATTAATCCATTTTATAATCATGGGCATCAACTTATTGCTCATGACGGTGGTTTTTTTGGAGCAATGACCTCACTCAACCGATTTACAGATGATAACCTTTTTGTAACAGTACTTTCTAATAACGAATCATCTTCATATATAATTGCTTATGGGCTTTCTGCAATTGCCTTACAAATGGAGGTAGAACTTCCATACAAGCATTATCAAACTAAAATAGACAATTCCATTTATGATAAATATACAGGCAAGTATGGAGAAATTGAAATAATCAAAATTGGAGAAAAAATATATTATAACAATTCAGAAATGGAACTTTTGCCTGAATCACAAACAAAATTTTTTAGAGCCGACAATAATGACCGGACAATAGAATTTATACAAGACAAATCAGGTGTTTACAATTCAATAATTTTGACAAAAGGAGGCGTAAAAGAAATTGTAATGAAAAATAATCAATAAAAAGCACGAACCGCTAACAGCGGTTAGGCGCAATAGCTACTATCTATTCCGCCGGAAACCTAACGGTTTCCAGAAATCTTTCATCCCCAATCGCGCGGATTTGCAATCCGTGCTCGCAACGATGAGCCATTATACAAGATAAAAAGCTACAAGAAAATATTTTTGTAGCTTTTTTTATTTTTATAAAGGATAATAATCAATTTTTGTAAGTACGAATACAATTGTTACACGCTCTCGCCAAGTCGGATTGGCTCCAACTTTTCTGCTCTCTGAATTTAATAATTTTGTTTTGTCAACTTTTTATATGACAAAGTTTTCAAGAAATTGTATGACATTTGATTCGAGACGCGAGATAAATTAAAAAAAACTGCATGACAATGACAAATTCAAGGAAACTCAAAATTCATTCAAAATATCAAGCAAGGACTTACGGATCAACAACTATTCCCGAAATTAGGCTTGAAGGCAAATGGCTTGACAAACTTGGTTTCAAGGAAGGACAAATGGTAAACATAGAACAAAAGAAAAATAAATTGACAATTACTATTGACAATGGACAGAGATAGCTTCTTCCAATAGTACAATTTGGCACTATTCCTGCAATTGAATAAAATCCCGTTTTATTTTCATAAAAGGTTATCTTAGCAAGATAAAAACGTCTCAAAAACCGCTACTGCATCAAGCCGTAAAAGAGTTAATAGCAATTCAAACAATTACGAATAAATGAAATGGTTTAAAAGAATATTAATATGTATCTTAATAATAATTTTTCTTTTTTTCGCTTTCTATAAGCCTAAGAGAATTAATTTAGAAGGCAATTGGAAAACTAAGGAGATTGTTTTAAATGGCAAGAAAATTTATCCCGATACTTTATCCAACTTTATAGATTTTGGACCAGAAATTATAATTAATGGTTGGACAAAATCAATTTCCATTCCAATATACAGAAATAACTTACCTGTCAGTATACAATACTCAGAAAAAATAAAGGAACATTACACAGTAAAATTATTCTCTAATGAAAAATCATTAAATGGAAATTTTGACTTAATTATTGATACATTAGATACTGGTCCACAATCATATATAGTAGACGTAAAATTAAAATCAAATAAAACATTAATACATTTCCAAAAACAAGTAATTATTCCACCTTGGAAACCTGAATTCCCGAAAAGAGGTCAAGTATAATTTTTACACAGCCAGTAACAGTGCCTTGGCTCAATAGCTGGTTGCTTATTCAACTTAAAGTTTTTTCATCAGTTGGACATTTCAAATTAAGAAATGCAAATCTTGACAATGAACAAATATTTAAATTACAAACACTCAACAAATTGTAGTTTCTAAACATAAAAGCTAATGGCGGACGATATGTTAGCCACTTAATGACCGAAAAAAAATAACAACTGGTAACAAGAGTGACAAGCTTAAATCATGATAACAACGCATCGACAATTTATCGGAAGAATAAATTCACGTACAAGATATCAATATATTTTGATGACTGTTTTTTTTGAAAATTTTGTTTTCTTTTTCCTTTTAGGTACAAATAAAACTTTTGCAATAATCTCTATATTAATTTCTGTAGCCATTGTATTTTATTGCCTTTTAAAAATTGATCTTGATGACAATATTTTGATGTTTAACGACGAAGGTATTTTTCTTAAGAAAAAGGATAAAAAGGAATTATTTTACTACTGTGATGTTCGTGAATATATATTATATAAAGATTTTTGTCGCCTAATAATCAATGAAAAAAAAATTGACCATGTTTTAGATACATTAGATGGAAAAAATTTCACTATTGAAACATTTGCTGAGTTTATGTTTTCCAAAAATAAATCAATTAAAATATTACATCGACAGTCGAATTTTGAAACGTACAAATATTTTAGAAATGGGGATCAAATTCGAAAAGTACTTATTAATTAATCCAAATCAACCGCCAATACACTCTAAGCGCCAGTAGGAACATAAGAATTAAGCGTCATACTTTTTCTTCACTTAAAAACTATTAACTTATCGATAAAACCCAGTCTCGCTTGAGTTACACTGAGCATCTAACAAGGGAACGTTAGTGACAATTTACAACAATCAAAATAAAATAAACATAAATGAAAAAAACAATTTACTTTACAAGCTTACTCTTAATTACCATTTCTACAATTAAAAGCCAAACAATTGAGAGAATTGGATTGAAAGGTCCAATTAATTTTAACAAAACTGAATTTAATCTTGCTTGGTCAGAGAAACCAAATGACAACTATTATATCCAAGAATATTTACCAAAAAATGAAACCGTAGAGAAATTCAATGAACTCATAACTGTAAATCTATTTGTTTTAGACGTTAGTGTTGAAAATGCTATTCATCAAAAAGTGAGTGAACTTACGAAAAGAAAAGAAACTGACAAAGTATGTAATTTCAGTGTTATAAATAGCCCTGATGGTGAAGAAAGTATCCTTGATTGCTTGCTCAGTTCTAACAAAAATGATGAGCTCGATATTGTAGAATTTATAATTTATAGATACAAACAAATCGAACTAGACAACCATAAAAAAGCATTACTTGTTTATTCATATTCAAAAAGAAGTTATGGGAATAAGATAACCAAGTTTCTCCAAAACTTAGCTACAGAAAGAGAAAACTTACTGAATGTGATGATTTCAACAAAAATACCTGAAACAAAAATTAAAGAATAAAAAAACAGACACTAACTGTCGTTTGATGCAATTACAAAAATAGAAGCACATCAAAAGTAATAATATCTCCAAACTACAGAACGTCTCCCCTATTAAACAGCAATACATTCAATTGACACATAAAAATGATAGAAAACAAAGATACATATACCAACTTTAGAATAGCAGTTCCTACAGAGTATGAAGACGTTTTTTCTCATTTCTATTATGCTGAAAACATTTCATCTGACACAGTATTCAAAACATTGTTGCCTTCTTTTCAAACCATTTTGATATTTAATTTTGGAGCAAAATCCATACTTCACTCTAAAAACAATACTGAAATAATTATTGATAAATGCCTTGTGTTAGGACCTATAAAACAGGCCTTTGATTATTCTTTGCCGCCAAATTCCCAAATTTTGGTGGCAAATTTTAAAGATGATGCTTTTTACCGTTTTTTCGGTAACGCATCGGTTGCTGAACATTTGCCTATAAATCCAGACGATTTATTAGATGAAAATTGTTTTACCGCTTTGTGGACAGAACTAAACAAAAGTAATGATATAAACCATCGTGTAGATTATATACTTGAGTTTTGCAAGCCTTACTTAAAACACCGAAATATAATTGCTGAAAAGTTAGCAAACTTTAATGATGCAAACTTAAACCCTATTAAATCAGTAGCAAGCCAACAAAACCAAACCGAAAGAAATATCCAACTCAATCATAAGAAACATTTAGGATACTCCTCCAAAGAAATCAATCGCTATCAACGATTTTTGAAAGCCATTAAACTTATTCAAGACATTGCTTCGACATCCACTAAAATTGACTGGTTCGAAATCATAAACAAATGCGGCTATTACGACCAAAGTCAACTCATTCATGATTTTAAATACTACATCAAAATGAGTCCTACGAAGTATCTAAAATTTCAACAAGAAATTTGTATTGCAAACGCTGAATAAACCCGATTTCGTTTTCATACAATTTTAGCGGACCCTGTGATTCTACTTTTGTCCTGTAACATTAAAAAATAGGACAATGAAACATTTAATAATTTATGCTCACCCAAATGATGGAAGTTTAAACCATCACCTAATGCAAACTGCTGTAGAAAGTTTTCAAAACAAAAATCACGAAATTGAAGTAAGAGATTTGTATCAACTCAATTTTAATCCAACACTTACATTGGATGACATGAAAGGGCAGCGAATGGGAAAAGTTGCAGACGATGTAAAACAAGAACAAGATTATATTTCGTGGGCAGACCATATCACTTTCATCTACCCTATCTGGTGGACAGGAATGCCAGCAATAATGAAAGGATTTATTGATCGCGTTTTTAGCTATGGTTTTGCATATCGTTATGATCAGGGCGTTCAAAAAGGTTTACTTACTGGTAAACAAACCACTATTATCAACACTCACGGAAAATCTCAAGCCGAATACGAAAGTATTGGAATGAACAAGGCTCTTTCTTTAATATCTGATAAGGGTATTTTCTCATATTGCGGGCTTGAAATCAATCAGCATTTCTTTTTTGACAAAGCGGACAAAGCCAATTCAGAGGCAATTGAAGAATGGACAAGCCAAATAAAAACTCTTTTTTCAAAATAATATCTATTTTCTAAACTTCAATAATCATGGAACAGACAACAAAAACACAATTCAACAAATCGGTTTACAACCCAATACTTTTCAAGAGCTATAAAGTAGCAAAGAAAATACTGAAATACAGTATCTATGTGACTGTAGTATACTTTGCATATGAAGGCTTTATGGCGTGGAAATAATACCCTAACAAGGGAATAATATAAACACAATCAAAGTCTTTGCGAGGTACGAAGCAATCTCACTATCAAAAACAAACCCAGCATACAATCAAAACAAGGCATAAAAAAACACAAACTACCGTTTGTGTTTTTTTGTAAAATGAAATATGAACTATGATTCAAAAAAAATCATAGTTCAATTCAATTATTTCCTTTTTAGATTTAGACGCAACTGAAATTGCTTCATGATTTCATCAACATGTCTTTGTTTGATTTCTTTTCTGCTTAATCCATTCAGACTTTGTACATATCCAGTAAAAACATGGCTAATAAAAAGTGGCGAAACATTTTTTTCTGAATAAGTATTATGACACGAAAGGCAATTAACAAGATTGCTCACAGTATTGGCATGTATAGAAGATGGTTTTCCAAATCCTACCTGAACATAGGTCTCCATAGTAATATTGTAGGCTGCAACGGATCCTCTTGTTAGTTTTTTAGGCTCAGAATCTGATAAATTATAGCTTAAAGAATCTAATAAGGCTGCCTGTTGTTTGGTACCTACATATCCTTCGGTATTGATCCATAGTGAACCATTGTAGAAATAATTATTCCAAACTCCTTTCAGTTGTTTCTTAACACTTGCATTGATCATGCGAATGTTATCGAAGTTCTCAGAACCATTTTGACTGGTTTCCATATAAACCTGTACATCAGAAGATCCTTTCATTTGTTTTTCAACAGGAACACCATATTTGTAAACAGAGAAAACGTCTGTATAAATACCATTTTTTGAAGTTATGTTCTTAACCGTTGCAGTGCTACTTTTATTAAAGAAAGGATAATCGACCGTGCTAGTCACTGGTGCATCTGTTGTTGGTGTAGCCTTAGCCCAATCATAAGCAGGTGCAAGATTTTCATGTTCAAATGTAGCCCATACAAATTCAGGGTGATTCTCTACAACTCCAACCACGTGCATTCCCAAAAGTGCTACTCTAGTTTTTACCCCATTGATTTCTCCATTAGTAATAAAATAAGAAGTAGAATCTTTAAGAACACTTGCATTTATCCAAGAGGTTTTAAGTTCTAATGAACCTACAGGAAAAGTTACATCCTTTAGTTTAGTAGGATCACTTTTTGCTATTGGTCCATACTTTAGCATTGTTGCATAAAGTAGTTTATCCATGAATATTGAGTAATAAACCGTAGTGGATGGTGGGACACCTGATGGATAATTAGGTGTTTTTAAAATATCTACAGTAGAACTGGCTTGAGCAGTATCTGTCAAAACAATTCCTTTAGTTTTATCTAATTTTTGACCAGACGAATTCACCTGAATTAGTTCATCCATAAACAACGGGTGCCCTTTTACATCATTAGTTAAATAAAGAAACTTTTGCCAAGACCATTGATGAAAGTCGCAATTAGTTACCGTTTCATTATTTGCAAATGCGCTTGTTGGCCCTTCATTTGGCGGAGGGGTTTTTCGGGTATTGTTTACCATCGTAAACCAATCCGCTGGAGCTAAACACTCAGTAGGTTTGGTACCAGAATAATCAGCATTTTTTTCACCCTCTTTTGTCTCTTTTTTGCAAGCACATAATGAAATTAGTGCAATCAAAAGCAATAATTTTTTTGTCGTTTTCATTTTTGGTTTTGTTAGTTAGATTTTAAGGTTAACTCTATTAAAACATGAAAATAAGCATTCAATAAAATACAATTTTAAAAAATGCATTAAAACTTACATATTTAGGTACAAGATAAAGAAAAATCTGTACAAAACAACATTACAAATCATAAATATCAGAAAATCAACCTAATCCTCATAACCTCATCTGTAAGATTCAACCAAATATTATTATTCCCACCGTTTTCTTTAACAAGTAATTACTAACTGGAAATAAGAATTTAAAAATCAATTTTTCTTTATCTTTGAAATACTAACCCATAAACTATAATTATAATATTGATTTTGACAAAAAACTTGCATGATTAAATACCAAAAATAAAAAGCAAACTAACGAAGGGAAATATATACAACCAGTAACAAATAAATTTTACATCTATGAAAAACAACATCTTCAAAAACGGAATTTTTGGCGGTATAATTGCTGCAATAGTCATGTCCTCGATGGTATTTTATATGAAAAACAATCCTGGACAAGAACCCAATTCAATTATAGGTTTTACCTGTATGCTTTTGGCATTTGTTTCCATAATAATAGGTATCAAACAAGAACGTAGTACAAATAACGGTACAATCACCTTTGGGAGAGCATTCTTTACAGGCTTGAAAATTTCATTCGTTATATCAACAATATATGTTTTGACCTGGCTTGTTATTTATTATAACTTTTTCCCTGATTTTATGGAAAAATATAGTGAAATGGTCATAAAAAACACCCCATCCGAAGAGCTAGCCACAAAAACTGTTGAAATAAACCAAATGAAAGAATGGTATAAAAATCCATTGATGATAATTTTGCTGACTTATTTGGAAATTTTTCCTCTAGGAATTCTAATTTCATTAATAGCTGCTTTATTTTTAAAGAAAAAATAATTCTACTGAACTCCAACATTAAAATTAAGAATACTTGTTCTCATTGGGACCAGACGAGAAATTTAGTCTTTCTAAACACTAACTTTATAAAAAAATGCAATCAAAAAAGTAGTAGTTTCGCATAAATAAGTAATCAAAATATGCAGATTGAATTTTGGAAACAATACCAAAATCAATACTCTCTTTAAAAAAACAAATTAGAATGGCATCAGGTTTTTTCGTACTATTAGATGATATAGCAGCAATTATGGATGATGTTGCGGCAATGAGCAAAATTGCAGCAAAAAAAACAGCAGGTATTTTAGGTGATGATTTAGCCGTAAATGCCGAAAAAGCTTCGGGGTTTATTTCCTCAAGAGAAATTCCGGTATTATGGGCAATTGCAAAAGGTTCCTTTATCAATAAACTAATTATTTTGCCAATAGCTTTTTTACTAAGCGCTTTTTTTCCTTTGGCAATTATAATAATCTTAGTACTTGGAGGGCTTTTTCTGGCTTATGAAGGTGCCGAAAAAGTATACGAATATTTTTTCCCTCACTCCCATTCAAAAGCCGAAACCACAATGGTCACTTTAACAGAAACCGAAATCTTGACTCTTGAAAAAGAAAAAATAAAATCAGCTATAGTTACTGATTTTATTTTATCGGTAGAGATAGTAATTATTGCTCTGGGAACAGTAATTGGCCAGCCTATCCTATCACAAATTGTTGTTGTTTCCTTTATTGCATTAATAGCAACCATTGGTGTGTATGGCATTGTAGCCATTATTGTAAGAATGGATGAAATGGGTTTTAAGCTTATTGAATTAAGTAGTAACGAACGTAGTATATCTAAAACTATTGGAAACCTGCTGGTACAAGCGTTACCAAAAGTCATAAAGAGCTTAGCCGTTATTGGTACAATCGCATTAATTCTTGTAGCAGGTGGGATATTTGTACATAATATTGATTTCTTACATCATATATTACCTCAACTTCCTTCTACAGTAAAAGAATTTGGTATTGGGCTAATAATTGGGGGAATTGTTCTTGCTATTGTAAACCTATTCAAAAAGATAATTGTAAAAAAGTAAAAAACACAAATAAACTATACAAAAAAAACATATAACCTCAACAACTAACCAATAATAAACCAATGAGTACAAACACAACCGAATCCAATAATTTAAGCGTATACGGAATTGACATCTCAAAATACCAAGGAAATGAGATCAATCAGCTTAACAAACAAACTGACCCACTCACTTTTGTAATCTGTAAAGCCACAGAAGGTGTTACGTATACTGATCCTGATTTCAGCACAAATTGGTCAACAATACATTCAAAAGGGTACGTAAGAGGTGCCTATCATTTTTATCATTGTGACGATAGTCCTGAGCAACAAGTAGAACATTATCTAACGGTTATAGGAACGCTTTCAGCTACTGACTTCCCTCCTATTGTAGATTTTGAAGAACTCAGCATCGATCAAGGAATCAATAAAGCAAGCATTCAACCCAATTTATTGCAATTCCTAACTCTTTTGGAACAAAAAACAGGGAGGAAACCACTTTTATATACTGATAATAATACTGCAAACACCTATCTGACTGATACTGCTTTTGCTAATTATAATTTATGGATAGCCGATTACAATTCGACCTTAACATTACCTACTGTTTGGGAATCCAAAACTTGGACTTTTTGGCAAAAAACAGAAAACTATAGTCTTCACGAGAATACCAATGATTATGATCTTTTCAATGGTGATAACGCTGCTTTTATCAAATTCATTCAATCCAGTTAGGTTAAAATAAATATTTTCGGAAGATCAAAAATATTCATTTCACCCGTGATGAATAGCATTCTTTCGAAAATTTTTATTTTTTACACCACCATTTTACGTTCACCAATCTGTTGTCTCCACATGGCGTAATACAGTCCTTTCTCGTCCAATAAATCGTAGTGTTTTCCTTGTTCAATAACTCTACCTTGTTCTAATACATATATTCTGTCAGCATGCATAATGGTAGACAAACGATGGGCTATTAATACCGTAATTTGGTCTTGCTTAGATGATATGCTTCGAATGGTTTGTGTGATTTCTTCTTCTGTAATAGAGTCAAGAGCCGAGGTTGCTTCATCAAATAACAGTAATCTTGGATTTCTTAACAGTGCTCTTGCAATAGATAATCGCTGTTTTTCTCCGCCCGATACTTTAATACCACCTTCACCAATAGTGGTATTCAACCCATTTTCGGCACGCGCCAATAAATTTTGACAGGCAGATTTTTGCAATACATCATTTATTTCTTCATCAGTTGCATCAGGCTTTACAAACAATAAATTGTCTTTTATAGTTCCTGAGAACAATTGCGAATCTTGGGTCACAAACCCTAATTGTTGTCTCAATTCGGTTATATCAATGTCTTTGGCATTTATATTATTGTAAAAAATAGCGCCATCTTCGGGAGTATATAACCCAACCAACATTTTCACCAAAGTTGTTTTACCACTTCCTGATGGTCCAACAAAAGCAATTGTTTCTCCAGCTTTGGCCTCAAAAGAGATTCCTTTTACAGCATAACCAGTGGCTGTTTGATGTTTGAAAGAAATGTTAGAAAACCTTAAATCATTGATAGAGCCAATTGTTTTGGGATGCATTGGTTTCTCCTCACGTTTGGCATTCATCAAATCACTAAAATTATCCATCGAAACTTTTGTTTCATTATAAGTTGCTATAACATTCCCCAGTTCTTGCAAAGGATTAAACAAAAAGAAAGAGAAAAATAGCAACGTAATCAAATCACCAGGCTTAATGATTCCTTGAAAAATAAACATGTATAATGCAAAGACTAAACTTGTTCTCATAAAATGAACCGTTGTCCCTTGAACAAAACTCAAAGAACGAATAAATCGTACTTTCTTTAGCTCTAATCCTAATATTTTTATAGTCGTACTGTTCAAGCGATTCACTTCCTGCTCAGTTAATCCTAAACTTTTCACTAACTCAATATTGCGCAACGATTCGGTTGTTGCACCAGCCAAAGCAGTTGTTTCCAAAAGAATTTCCTTAGATACTTTTTTGATTTTGGTGCCCAAAAATGAACTGATAAAAGCAATAACAGGAACTGTTGCCAAAATAATTGGGCCAAGTAACCAATGGATATTAATGGCATACCCCATCACAAATACAATTCCGATAAGCGTTTGAAAAACTAACGAAATGGCCAAGGTGATGAACTTTTCGCAATCTATTTTTACTTTCTGAAGTCTCCCTAAGGTTTCACCGCTTCGTTGATCTTCAAAATCCTGAAAAGGCAATTCAAGTGCTTTCTGAATACCATCAGTATACATTTTAGCCCCTGTTCGTTGAATGATAATGTTGGTAAAGTAATCTTGGAAATTTTTAGCTATTCTTGACATCATTGCGGCTCCTAAAGATAAAGCCAACCAGCCCGAAACTGCTTTGATAAAATCGGATAAATTATTCTTGAAACTTGCCACCCCAACACCACATTGGTTCAACAATTTCCCAATAATAATAGAGTCGCATAAAGAAAAACATTGGTTAATTGCTGCTAAAAATAGAGCCAAAAATAATAAAGTTTTGTGCTCTTTAATATAGGTATATAGTATTTTCATATGTTGGTATTTACTGCTTTTTATTGCTCATATGTAATTTGCATATCATCATTGGTGTTTACATACCAATTATATGTTCATGCACTTTCCATTGTTGTTTTTAAAAATTTGAATTACAAAACTACAACTATTGAATTCAAATAAATAGAGTTGATCACAATAATAACATACAAAAAAATCTTAAATTTTATTGTGCGATAATTACTGATTCCCTCATATATCAGCATTTTAAAGAATCTACAAAATTCTGTTTTTCAGAAAATTAATACCCAAAAATCCTATTTAACATTTTAAAAAAGCAACCATATTCCTATTTAGGTATCTATTTATATATAACAAAAAACAATTTTATTATGAAAAAATTTAAATTACAATCTATTCTATTCGTGTTTTTCGCAGCAACAGTTTTAACTTCCTGTAACAAAGATGATGATTCTCCAAGTACTCCGGAACTTATCACAAAAAATACTTTTGTAACTGATGTAAATGGACCTACTACAGGAAAAGTAGACGAAACCATCACTCTAAACGTTCTCTTCACTGTAGATAATAGCTGCGGAGATTTCAATAAATTTATCGATGTCACAATAGACAAAGAAAAAGGCTTACAAGTACAAGCCAAATATCCATCAGCAATTTGCGACAAAAGAGTACCAGAACCAAAAACTACAACATATAAATTCAAATCATCTACTAAAGGAAGCTATCAGGTAAAATTTAGAAAATCTGAAACTGAATTTAAAACGCACACCATCGTCATCAATTAACAAATTTTAAAAACAAAAAGAATAACCTTTTTGCATTATTTAAACTTTTGTACTGTTATCTAAGAAACCGTTTTATTCTTAATTTCATTCAATTCTAATAATAATTTACGAACGAAATATTTATAAAACGGTTTATCCTACTCTTTATAAAAATAACTATTTTTGCAGTCTAAATTTTTTACCATGTCAAAGAAGAAATACAAAATAGCGGTTATTCAATTGAATCTTAATGATGTCGCCGAAAACAACCTGAAAAAATGTTTGAGTTGGGTGCGAGATGCCGCCAATCAAGGTGCCGAAGTTATTTCACTACCTGAATTATACAGCAGTCATTATTTTTGTCAAAGTGAAGATGTCGACAATTTTGCTTTAGCAGAACCTTTGTATAGCACATCATTTATTGCTTTTAGCGCTTTAGCAAAAGAATTAGGTGTCGTAATCATTGTTCCTTTCTTCGAAAAAAGAATGGCAGGAATTTATCATAATAGTGCTTATATCATCAATACAGATGGAACAGAAGCAGGATTATACCGCAAAATGCATATTCCAGACGATCCTCATTTTTATGAAAAATTCTATTTTACTCCAGGTGATATAGGATTCAAAGCCTTCCCTACCGAAAAAGGAAAAATAGGAACTTTAATTTGTTGGGATCAATGGTATCCGGAAGCAGCTCGATTAACTGCTTTACAAGGTGCTGATGTGTTGTTTTACCCAACAGCAATTGGGTGGCATCCTCTTGAAAAAGAAGAATATGGCGAAAACCAACACGGTGCATGGATGAACGTAATGAAAGGTCATGCTGTGGCAAATGGTGTTTATGTAGCTGCCGCAAACAGAATTGGTTTAGAACAATATATTGAAGGAACTGCTGGAATTCAGTTTTGGGGATCATCATTTATTGCTGGACCTCAAGGTGAAATTTTGGCGCAAGCCTCACATGATAAAGAGGAAATCTTAATTGCTGAAGTAGACTTGGATTTACAGGAAAATGTACGTCAGAACTGGCCTTTCTTCAGAGACAGAAGAGTTGATGCTTTCGGAGATATTACCAAAAGAGCAATCGACTAATCATGAGTACAAACAACAGAAGATTCCCAGCAGAATGGGAAAAACAACAAGGTATTTTATTGTGTTTTCCGCATAACGGGAAAGATTGGCCTGGAAAATATGAAGCTATACAATGGGCTTTTGTAGAATTCATCAAAAAAGTAGCCACTTACGAGATCGTTTTTTTGGTAGTTGCCGATGAAAACCAAAAAGCGAAAGTAAATGAAATGCTAGAAATGGCACATGTAAAAATTAGCAATGTTTCATTTATCATTCAGAAAACCAATCGCAGTTGGATGCGTGACTCTGGACCAATCATTGTAAAAAATGGTACCACAAGAGAAGCATTGAATTTTAACTTTAACGGTTGGGCCAAGTACAAAAACATCAATTTAGACAAACACATCCCTGCAAAAGTAGGTGAATCTCTAAATATTCCTGTTACACAAGTAATGTACAAAGGAAAACCTGTTATTGTAGAAGGCGGTGCTATTGATGTAAACGGAAAAGGAACATTACTAACATCAGAAGAATGCTTGATGCATCCTGATATTCAGGTAAGGAATCCTAATTTCACCAAAGAAGATTACGAAGCCGTTTTCAAAGAATATCTTGGAGTAACCAATGTGATTTGGTTAGGCGACGGAATTGAAGGCGATGATACTCACGGACACATCGATGATTTATGCCGATTTGTAAATGAAGACACAATTGTTACCATAATCGAATTAGATCCAAACGACAGCAACTACAAACCGTTACAAGATAACTTGAAACGATTGCAAAATGCTAAACTAGAAAACGGAAAATCACCAATTATTGTAGCATTACCAATGCCAAAACGCATAGATTTTGATGGCTTACGTTTACCTGCCAGTTATGCTAATTTCTTAATATTAAACAACTGTGTTTTGGTTCCGACGTTTAATGACGCCAATGACAGAAATGCATTAAATATTTTGGCAGAATGCTTCCCTGATAGAGAAATTATCGGGATAAGTGCCATAGATTTAATTTGGGGATTTGGGACCTTACATTGCTTGAGCCAACAAATTCCAGAATAAATTATCGTTATTGTATATTTTTAAAATGCAAATCTATTTATATAGCATTTCAAATTCATAGATAACATTAAACCATAAAAAAAGACTTGTAGAAAACTACAAGTCTTTTTTTATCCTCAAACAAAATTAATCTCTTGCGAAAGGAATTTTTTGATCGCCTTCAATAACCATATCAAATCCAGTTTTGGCTTCATTAAATTGAAATTTAACTCCTGCTTCTTTAGATTCAAATACATCTTGAGAAACAAACGTTAACCCAAACTTAGGATAATCAGTGATCTCGGCAAATAAAGTACTATTTTTTTCGGTAATTACAATTTTCAATGGAGCTACTTTCGTAGAGTATTTACCAATATAACTATCTAAAATTATTTCTTTCTCTATTACACCTTTCTCTGAAGTCCAAGTATTATTGCTTTCATTAGAATCTGGAAAAGCATGTTCTGGATCAAGAACAATACTAGCTATTTCTTCAGTAGTATTTACTTTGAATGACCAATCAACATTTTTTTGCCAAACTTCAACCGGTAATTTAACTCTGGTAACTTTTCCGCTTTTTGTTTTCACATCCAAAACGACTGGCATCGCCATTTTCTCAAAGTTTTCAATATTAATTATTACACCTTGTGCAGGATCATTTTTTACATATTTAATAGAATTAATTCCTTGGTCTAAACGCCAGTTATTTATAAACCAACCTCTCCAGAACCAACCTAAATCTTCTCCAGCCACATTCTCCATGGTTCTAAAAAAATCATCAGGAGATGGGTGTTTAAAAGCCCAACGCTCAGTATAAGTTCTAAAAGCTGTATCAAAACGTTCTTGTCCTAACACTTGCTCTCTTAAAATTTGCAATCCTGAACTTGGTTTGTAATAACATAAAAGACCAATATTTCTTTCTTTCATGTTATCTGGAGAACTCATAACGGTTTCTACTTTTGGATTGGTAAAATACTCCGCATTTTGATGAAAATCTGTTGGTTTCTTTTTAAACTCACCATTATTGAATTCAGCTGAACTTACTGAATTAATAAAAGTATTAAATCCTTCATCCATCCAAGCAAATAAACGCTCGTTAGACCCTACAATCATAGGAAACCAACCATGACCAAACTCATGATCTGTAACTCCCCATAAATCTTCTCCTTTAGATTGCCATCCGCAAAAAACAATTCCAGGGTATTCCATTCCTCCTTCATTTCCGGCTACATTTGTAGCAACTGGATAAGGATATTCAAACCATTTTTTAGAATAATGCTCAATAGCTGCCTTAGTATATTCTGTAGCACGATCCCAAGCATCTTTTCCTACGCTTTCTACTGGATAAGCAGATAAAGCCAATGATTTTTTACCACTTGGCAAATTAATTCTGGCTCCATCTAATATAAATGCTGAAGATGATGCCCAAGAAAGATCACGTGAATTTTTTATTCTAAAGTGCCATGTTTTCTCAGAAGTACTTCCAGATTTTGCAGCAGCATTTACCTCATCAGCAGTACGAATCATAACTGTTTTTTCACTTTGTGCAGCTTGTGCAATTCTTTTTTGCTCAGCTGCCGTATAAACTGCAGTTGGATTTAATAATTCTCCTGAACTCACTACAACATGATTAGAAGGAACTGTGATATTAAAATCAAAATCACCATATTCAAGATAAAACTCTGATGCTCCAATATATGGATTGATATTCCAACCTCTTAAATCATCATACACACACATACGAGGGTACCATTGTGCAATGGTGAAAATTTTCCCGTTTTTAGTATCCAAAACCCCCATTCTGTCCGAACCTTCTTTTGGAGAAATGAATGAAAAATCAATTTTTATTTTCACTACTCCACCTTTAGATTTCAACTCATCTGGAAGAAAAACTTGCATTCTGGTATCAGAAATAACATATTTTGCTTCAGTTTCAACCGTTTTTCCTCTATTAGTAGAAACAACTTTTACTGACTTTATTTTATATCCTCCATCAAATACTTCGCCTTGAGCTCCATTACGACTTCCTTTTAAAGGTACAATTGCATTTCCTCTAGAATCTGATTTGAAAAAATTTTGATCCAATGACATCCAAACAAAAGACATTTTATCAAAACTATTATTGGTATAGGTCACAATTTCTGACCCAATAATTTCATTTGTTTTTTCATTTAATCTGGCTGTCAATTTATAATCAGCTCTGTTTTGCCAATATTCATGACCTGGTGCACCATTAGCAGATCGTGTAGAGGAACCATTATTTGCATAAAATATAGGTCCAAACGCATCTTGATAGCTATACTTTGATACAGGTGCAGGAGTTGCAGCATTTGATGTTTCTTGTGCCCATGAAGTAGCACTTCCAACAAGTAAAGCCAGTTGCAAAATGGCTCCGAAACGGGTGTTTTTCATATTTTTCTTTTTTTTAAATCACAAATTAATGGAAAAAAAAATGAATTTTCCACATGAAATTAAGAATATGATTAGAATTTAGCATTATTTCTACAACTTAATTAAAATATAAAATATCTTTACAATATGCTATAAATACAATAAACAGATATTATTTTGATTACAACTCTATCAAACTCAATTCTTACCGCACAAATAAAACATATAGGAGCTGAATTATGTTCCCTAAAAGACAATTCCAATACGGAATACATTTGGAGTGGAAACCCTGAATTTTGGGGTAAACACTCCCCTATTTTGTTTCCAATTGTTGGCACACTAAAAAACAATTCCTATCAATATAAAGACACTGAATATCATTTATCCAGACATGGATTTGCTCGTGAAATGAACTTTGAATTGATTGACAAACAAGAAAACAGTGCTACTTTTTCTTTAATTTCATCTGATGAAACTTTGAAAAAATATCCGTTTGATTTTGAATTGCGTATAATTTATACTTTAGAGAATAAATCTTTAAAAATTGAATACAAAGTCATCAACAAGGGAGTATCAAAAATGCCATTTTCAATTGGAGCACATCCTGCATTTGACTTACCCGGAAATTTTGAAAATTACAGCCTTGAATTTGAGAATGATGAGCCTTTGACACTTTCCCTCTTGGAAGATGGTCTAATTTCAAATATTACCGAGCAAATACAATTAGATAAAAAACAATTGCATTTAAATCGTAAGCTATTCGAAAAGGATACTTTGATTATCAAACAAATTCAATCAAAATCGATTACAATTTTAAGAAATTCAAATCCAATTTTAAAAGTTAGCTACAAAGATTTCCCCGATTTAGGAATTTGGACACCCCAAAATGCGCCTTTTATATGTATTGAACCATGGTTTGGCTATTCAGACACCACCAATACATTTGGAGATCTTTTTGAAAAAGAAAGTATACAAATATTAGAAGCCAATGCAACTTTTCAATCGGCTTTCAATATTGAAATCTTATAACCAATGAAAACAGTACCTTTATATTGAACTAAAACTCATATAACTGAAGTTCGTAAATAAAAGAAACTATGCGTAATTTACCGCTTCTGTCATTGCTCATTCTCTCAACATCGGGCTGTTCTGATTTTAAAATAGTCCCTGACTATGTATTTAATTCTTTAAAAAAGAAAGAATTATACATTAAATCATACGACAATACATTAAAATTATGGGATGTACCGTTTGAAGAGATAGACGTAAAGACAAATTATGGTATTGCACACGTTATTGTCTGTGGCCCAAAATCAGGTGAACCATTGGTTTTATTTCATGGTACAGATGCCAGTTCGACCATGTGGTTTCCGAATGTAACAGAATTAAGCAAAGGAAACCGAGTTTATGCCATTGACTTCCCTTTAGAAGCTGGAAAGTCACTTTCAAACAGGAGAAAATTAAGCAACAAACAAGCTGCTGCATTTTATAATGAGGTTTTTAAACATTTTCAAATGGAAGACATTAATTTATTGGGCATATCAAGAGGCGGATGGATGGCAACCTATTTAGCCTTACAACCCAATATCCCAGTCAAAAGAATAATCTTATTGAGCCCTGCACAAACCTTTGGAAGAGTTGCGAATTTAGGGAAAGTCCTTACTGGAATTAATATTAAAATATTTCCAAGCCTAAAAAGTACAAATAGATTTTTTAACGCCTTTTCCTATTATCCGGAAAAAATTGACAGTGTTTTCAAAAATCAGCTTTATCTTGCTTACAAATATGGTAACAGCAAACCTCGTCTATTGAATATGTCACTATTTTCTAAAAAAGAATTAAAATCACTAAAAATGCCCGTACTCGTTTTGATAGGCGATCATGATATTGTTAATAAAGAAAAAATATTTGTCAAAGTGCACAAATACATTCCCAATGCAGAGACTGCAGTTATCAAAAACTCCGGACACTTTATGTCTATTGACCAATCTGAAATTATAAATAAAAAAATTGTCGAATTTTTAAACAATAGCAAATAATGTTAGAAATAAACTTTACCCCTTTTCCGAATCTTGAAACCGAGCGTTTATTGTTGAAACAAGTAACCGCTGATGATGTTGATGACATTTTTGAATTGCGATCTAATAAAGAAGTCATGAAATACATCCCGAGACCATTGCTTCAAAACAAAGAAGAAGCCTTGGAACTTATTGCTATGTTAAATGACAAAATAGAAAACAACATTGGAATTAACTGGGGAATACAACTGAAAAATGATCCAAAAATCATTGGTATTATTGGGCATTACAGAATTAAACCCGAGCACTATAGAGCCGAAGTAGGTTACATGCTATTACCTGAATATAATGGAAAAGGAATTATATCCGAAGCTTTGCAAAAAGTAGTTGAATATGGTTTCAAAGATATGCAACTCCATTCTATAGAAGCAGTTTTAGACCCTAAAAACGCTGGATCAGAAAAAGTTCTATTGAAAAATGGTTTTGTAAAAGAAGCACATTTAGTAGAAAATGAATACTATGATGGACGTTTTCTAGATACCTTAATATACTCCGTTTTGAACAAATAGTGCCCTAATAATCAGTTGAAAAAATTACTTACCACACTTATATAGTTCTCGGAAACGAATGTCATAGCCCAGATGGAAACAAATATCCTTTTATGCCGGTGTTCGGCATAAAAGATATTGTGTACAGCTGGATTAAGCTCCTAGCTATTGGTTTACATTTTCTGAATGGTCTTTATATACAATTCTTCAACTTGTTTTCTGGCCCAATCTGTTTTACGCAAGAAGGTAAGACTGGATTTTATGCTCGGATTTATATTGAAACATTTGATTTTAATCAATTCCCCTAAGGTATCAAATCCATAGTAAGCTACTAACGTTTCCAGAATTTTTTGAAGTGTAACTCCATGAAGCGGGTCTTTTGATTGCTGCTTTTCCATCCGGCAAATTTATAGCATTTTATCAAAAACAATTGGTCTTTCATTAATTAGTTCCTAAATTTGCCCAACTATGCAAAAAACTGTCAACATACTCAATAAAAGAGCCCGATTCGACTATGAAATCCTTGAAACCTATACCGCAGGTATTGTTTTAGTGGGAACCGAAATAAAATCTATTCGATTAGGAAAAGCCAACATAACCGAAAGTTTTTGTGAATTTAGCGGTAATGAACTTTTTGCCATCAATACTTATATAGAGGAATATTCTTTTGGAAATCAATTCAATCATAAAGCCCGTAGCGAACGTAAATTACTTTTGAATAAAAGGGAATTGAAGGGATTACTAAGAAGTGTTCAAGCCAAGGGACTTACTATCGTCCCTCTAAAATTATTCACTAATGAAAAGGGATTGGCCAAACTACAAATTGGACTTTGTAAAGGTAAAAAAACTTATGATAAAAGAGAGTCCTTGAAAGAACAGGACACCAAAAGAGATTTAGATAGAATAAAGAAAGCTTTTTAAATAATCTTTAATGCTTTTTGATTAAATTTCAATAAGATACCGTAGATTTTTGTCAAAATTATAATTACTTTTACTACAGTAAAACAAAAAAACGGAAAATTATGAAAAACATTTTTATCGCATTAATTTGTGTTTGCCTTACAAGTTGTGGAAGTAATACATCAATTGTTTCTAGTTGGAGAGACCCAAATGCAACTCTTGCAAGTGAAAACTTCAAAAAAGTAATAGTTGTAGCTTTAGCTAAAGACGAAAGTACCAGAAGGTCTACAGAAAATAGAATTGCTTCTATTAATCCTTCGGTACTAAATCCTTCTTACAATTATTTAAATCAAGCAAATTTAAATCTTACACAAGAACAAAAATTAAGCATTCTTCAAACTGAAGGCTTTGACGGGGCAATTACAATGCGTTTCATAAGAGCCGATAAAGAAACTCAATATGTCCCAGGAACAAGCACTTATTATGGTGGAATGGGATATCCTGGAATGGGATATGGCTATGTAGGCGGATATGGCATGGGTTATGGTGCTGGATTTGGAGGATGGTACGGTGCTTACGCTCCTGCATACTACACTCCGGGGTACTACCAAGAAAACACATATTACTATATAGAAACTAATATTTTTGACTTAAAAAACAATAAATTAGTTTGGAGTGCTACTACAAAATCTTTGGATGTATCTGATATCAGTGCCACTGTTGACGAAATCATGCAAGCTTGTGTGAATCAGATGAGAGCTGATGGATATATGCCTCCTAAAACAAAATAACATAATCCTCATAAAGAGATTTATATAAATTAAAAAGCAATACTAAAATTATTTAGTATTGCTTTTTTCATTCAAATTGAAATAATAATACCTAAAAAGATATGCTTTTATAAACCGAAAAATCTACTGAAAAAACCTTTCTTTTCTTCCTCTTCGGTTCCTTTAACAACTGCATCATGTTGTATTTGTTGCAATTCCTCAGTTTTTTGATTTTCGATCATTAATTTAGTAACCAACTCAACATAACTAAGCCCTTCCTCTTCTAAAAAGCCAATCAAGTATTTTTCACTTGCATCAACACCACTCGCTTGTTCAATCTGTAAAAGCTTTTTATACAAAGGCTCAATATGCTTTGTTATCACCTCTTCCGGAACCGCTTTTCTTCTGGCTATATAATTAACTATATTACCATTTTCGTCTCTAGAATACTCAAAATTGGTAATCACCCAATAATACCTTCCGGATTTTGCTAAATTTTTTACAATTCCATGAAACTGATTTCCCTTTTGAATATTCTCCCAAAGCACCTTAAATATAACCTTTGGCATATCCGGATGTCTAACAATATTATGGGGCTGAGCCATTAATTCATAATCCTCATAACCACAAACATCTACAAAAACTTCATTTGCGTACTCGATGGTACCATACAAATCCGTTTTACTCATAATTGTTTTCGTTTTATCCCATGACACCTCTTTATCAATAGGGATTGGTCTTTTGATCATTTCTTTCACTTCGTTCATACCTTTTTATTAAACATTTAATTCTATTACAAGTATTTTACTTACGAATACTTGACGAAACAAATTTAAAACCTCCTTTTTGTTAAAAATATGATAATAGTCAGTTTTGTAAATATTATCAGAATTTAGCTGCTTATTATTAAAATACGGTTGCTGTATTCCAATATAATAGTATTTACTTTAAAGCTATGACATAAAAAAACCATTCTATAGAATGAATGGTTTTAAAAAATTAGATTAGAAAATAAATTAATTCTTGTCTTCTAATAAAGGAACGAAACGAAATTCTCCAAACTCATGCTTTTCAAATTGAGTTTCATTTATACGTATTAACAATGTCATGATTTGAACATCTTCTCCTAACGGAATGACGAGTCTTCCTCCTATTTTGAGTTGTGCCATTAATGGTTGTGGAATTATAGGAGCACCGGCAGTAACAATTATACTATCAAATGGAGCGTAACCAGGTAAACCCTTATAACCATCTCCAAAAGAAATATGTTGCGGACGAATTCCTAGTTTTGGTAATAAAGCCGAAGTTTGTTTAAACAATTCTTTTTGTCGCTCAACACTATAAACTTTAGCACCCATCATACACAAAACAGCTGTTTGATAACCAGAGCCAGTACCAATTTCTAGTACTTTATGACCTTTACTAACCTCTAATAATTGGGATTGAAAAGCAACAGTATAAGGCTGGGAAATAGTTTGGCCAGCTCCAATAGGAAATGCTTTGTCTTGGTATGCGAAATCTGCAAAACTTGAGTTCAAAAACAAATGTCTCGGAATTTTTTTTATGGCTTCTAAAACGTTCTTGTCTGTAATTCCTTTTTGTTGTAAGACACTTACTAATTGATTACGAAGTCCTTGATGTTTGGCGGTATCTTTCAAAGTTTTGGGTTTTATAAAAAGGCAAAAATAGAAAACAAATTCAAATTCCAATTTAAAAAAAACTTCAATTTTTACTGAGTCCGTTTCATACTTAAAGGTTAAAATTTAGACTCGATAGTTATCCGCATAAAAATTGGAATTTCTTATTTTATTACTATTTTTGTAGAAACATCATTATTATGCTGAAAATTGGAGTATTGGGTGCAGGGCATCTAGGTAAAATACATTTGCGTTTATTACAACAATCCGAAAAGTATGAATTAGTTGGTTTTTATGACCCCAATCAAGAAAATGCCGAAAAAATATCGAAAGAATTTGGTTACAAACATTTTAATACAATTGCAACTCTAATTCATGCAGTTGACGTAATTGATATTGTAACTCCAACACTTTCCCACTATAAATGTGCCAAAGTTGCTATTAAATCCGGTAAACACGTTTTTATAGAAAAACCTATTTCTAATACAGTTGAAGAGGCTGAAGAAATCATTGCTCTTGCCAAAGAATATAATGTAAAAGGACAAGTTGGACATGTAGAAAGATTCAATCCTGCCTTTATCGCTACCAAAAACATGATTGAAAATCCCATGTTTATAGAAACCCATCGATTGGCAGAGTTTAATCCACGTGGTACAGATGTCCCAGTAGTTTTAGACTTGATGATTCATGACATCGATGCTATTTTAAGCGTAGTAAATTCTAAAGTAAAAAACATCAATGCAAGCGGTGTATCTGTTATAAGTGAAACTCCAGATATTGCCAATGCAAGAATTGAATTCGAAAACGGTTGTGTAGCCAACTTAACCGCGAGCCGAATTTCTATGAAAAACATGCGCAAGTCGCGATTTTTTCAAAAAGATGCCTACATTTCTGTTGACTTTCTAGAAAAAAAATGTGAAGTAGTTAAAATGAAAGATGCTCCAGAAGTACCTGGTGATTTTGACATGATTTTACAAAATGCCGAAGGAGTAAAAAAACAGATTTACTTCTCTAATCCAGATGTTGAACAAAATAATGCTATTCTGGACGAACTAGAATCGTTTGCTGATGCTATCAATAACGATACTACACCTGTAGTAACTTTAGAACAAGCAACAGATGCATTAAGAGTGGCATACCAAATTATAGATTGCTTTAAAAAATAAATAACTCAATAAATCAAATTAAAAGTTTAAAGTTTAAAGTCCACAATTCGTCTTTAAATTTTAAACTTTTTTAACTTTAAAAAATAATAAAAATGAAAATTATTGCTGTAATTGGTGCTGGGACTATGGGTAATGGAATTGCACATACCTTTGCACAAAGTGGATTTACTGTTAAATTAATCGATATCTCCGAGAAGTCATTAGACAAAGGAATGGCAACCATAGCAGCCAATTTAGATCGAATGGTTTCTAAAGGAACCATAACCGAAGAAGAAAAGACAAAAACTATTACAAATATCATTACCTATACAGACATTAAGGATGGTGTAACAGGTGTAGATTTAGTAGTAGAAGCTGCTACTGAAAATGTAGATTTAAAACTCAACATCTTCAAGCAATTAAACGAAGCTTGTTCGCACAACACCATTTTAGCAACTAATACCTCATCAATTTCCATTACACAAATTGGTGCAGTAGTAGCTCATCCGGAACGTGTAATTGGAATGCACTTTATGAACCCTGTGCCTATCATGAAACTTGTAGAAATCATTCGCGGTTACAATACCAGTGATGAAGTTACTAACATTATCATGGCTTTATCCGAAAAATTAGGAAAAACACCAGTTGAAGTAAACGATTATCCAGGATTTGTTGCCAATAGAATTTTAATGCCAATGATTAACGAGGCAATTGAAACTTTATATAACAAAGTAGCTGGTGTTTATGAGATTGACACTGTTATGAAATTAGGAATGGGACACCCAATGGGACCTTTACAACTAGCAGATTTTATTGGTCTTGATGTATGTCTTGCTATCTTAAATGTGATGTACGATGGTTTCAAAAATCCAAAATATGCACCTTGTCCTTTATTGGTAAACATGGTGAGAGCAGGAAAATTAGGTGTAAAATCAGGTGAAGGTTTTTACGATTATAGCGAAAGTAAAAAAGCTGAAAAAATTTCAAAACAGTTTATTTAAAAAGCTGTGGTTTTCGGTCACAGATTTTAACCTAATTGATGAATTAAAATCTGTGACTAAAACTAAAAACAAAATAGAATGGCAAAAATAGTACCTTTTAAAGCAGTTAGACCCACACGCGATAAAGTGTGTCTTGTAACATGTCGTTCGTATGAGGAATACATAAATGCTGAATTGGCCGCACAATTGGATTTTAATCCATTATCATTTTTGCATATTTTAAAACCAGCCTATTCGAATCAAAATACAGTTTCTTATGAAAAGCGATACAAACTGGTATCCCAAAAATATCAGGAATTCAAAAAAGAGCTTATTTTAATCAAAGATAAAAAGCCATCTATTTACATCCATAAGATTGTCACCAAAACACATTCATTCACAGGAATAATAGTTGGCACAAGTATAGAAGATTATCGCAACAATATAATCAAGAAACACGAAGATACACTAGCATTTAGAGTTCGATTGTTAAAAGAATACATGAATTATTCGGAGTTCAATACAGAACCCGTTCTAATGACCTATCCTGATAACAAAACTATTGAAAATTGGATTTACAACTGTACCCAAAAACTAGCTGATTTTGAATTCTCTACTACAAAAAAAGAGATTCATTATTTATGGAAAATTGATGATGAACTAGAAATCAATTGGATACAAGGTATTTTTGAAAAAATAAAAAATCTATATATCGCGGACGGTCACCACAGATCCGAAGCCTCTAAATTATTATCCGAAGAGAATAAAGATCCGGAAAACACAGCAAAAGACTACTTGCTAAGTTATTTAATTTCAGAAAACAACATCAAAATATACGAATTCAATCGACTCATAAAAGATTTGAACGGATTATCCAAAGAGGATTTTCTCCAGAAGTTAAATGAGACCTTCATTGTCGAAATCAAAAATCAACAGCCATTTCAGCCAATTGAAAAACATCAATTTGGAATGTATCTTGACCATGAATTCTATAGTCTGATTTTGAAACCAGAATATTGTATTTTTGAAACTGCTTTAGATTCTTTAGATACACAAATTCTTTATTCAAAAGTACTATTGCCTCTTTTAAACATTCAAGATCTTCGAAATGATGAGCGAATTGAATATATATCCGGTAAACAATCTATACTCGAAGTAAAACGAAAAATAGATGAAGAAGAATTCGAAATAGGATTCATTATGTTCCCTTCCAATATTCAGGAAATAAAAGATTTAGCTGACGCTAATCTCGTTATGCCACCAAAAAGTACTTATATAGAACCCAAATTCAGAAATGGATTAGTGATTTATGAACTTTAAATTAAAAGATTTAAAAATGTCAATAGCTACAAATTTACAGACTATAAAATCAACACTCCCAGACCACGTGACCTTAGTCGCTGTGTCCAAAACAAAACCCGTTTCTGATTTGATGCAAGCCTATGATGCAGGCCAACGCATTTTTGGTGAAAACAAAATTCAGGAAATGGTCGATAAATGGGAACAAATGCCCAAAGATATCGAATGGCATATGATTGGACATGTACAGACCAATAAAGTCAAATACATGGCTCCTTTCGTAAATTTGGTTCATGGAGTAGACAGCCTTAAATTATTAGAAGAAATCAATAAGCAAGCCTTAAAAAACGATCGGGTTATTAATTGCTTACTCCAGATACATATAGCCGAAGAAGAAACAAAATTTGGACTTGATGAAGAAGAACTTAACACTCTCTTATCCTCCGATTCTTTTCTAAAAATGAAAAATATTCGAATTGTAGGCTTAATGGGAATGGCGACTTTTACAGACAATCAAAACCAGATCAAGAAAGAATTCACGCATTTAAAATCTATTTTTGACAATCATAAAAATCTAAATTCTGAGAATTGCAATCTAAAAATTCTTTCCATGGGAATGTCTGGCGATTACCAATTGGCAATTGCATGCGGCAGTACAATGGTTCGGATTGGAAGTAGTATCTTTGGAGGGCGATAATTTGATTTTTTGATCTCAGATTTAGCGACTGAACACTAAAAAAACGTAAAGATGTACTGCAGTACGTCACAACAAAAAACTGAATACTGAATTTTGTACGCAATACTCGACATAGAAACCACAGGAGGACAATTCAACGAAGAAGGAATAACGGAAATTGCAATCTATAAATTTGATGGACACGAAATTGTAGATCAGTTTATTAGTTTAATCAACCCAGAAATTCCCATTCAGCCATTTGTTGTCAAACTTACTGGTATAAATAACGAAATGCTTCGTGGAGCTCCAAAGTTTTTTGAAGTAGCCAAACGTATCATTGAGATGACCACAGATTGCGTTCTTGTTGCTCATAATGCCGCTTTTGATTACAGAATCCTTCGCACCGAGTTTCGTCGTTTAGGGTATGATTTCAATATAAAAACCCTTTGTACGGTAGAATTATCACAACGTTTACTACCAGAACAGCCTTCACACAGTCTAGGAAAACTGGTAAGAGCACTAGGTATCCCAATGGCAGACAGACACAGAGCTAGCGGAGATGCTATGGCTACGGTAAAACTATTCAAAATGCTTTTAGACAAAGATCTCGAAAAAACAATTGTAAAAGAGCTCATTAAGTTTGAAGTCATCAAAGGTATTCCAACAAAATTATTAGACATAGTAGAAAGCTTACCATCCAAAACAGGGATTTATTACATACATCGGGAAGATGGTACAATTATCTTTATTGGTCAAAGCAAAAACATAAAAAAAAGGGTCAATCAACACTTTACAGGAATCACGAGAAGTGCCAAGAAAATCCAATCCGAAGTATTTACCGTAACCTATGAAGAAACAGGAAGTGAATTGATTGCCTTACTAAAAGAATCCGAAGAAATTAAAAAAAATCGCCCTATTTACAACCGAATGGCGCGCAAAAACAAGTTCTCTTGGGCTATTTATACCGAAAAAGACAAAAATGGCTATTTGAATTTAAAACTTCAAAAAGCAGATGGTCGTAAAAAAGAAATCACTGCATTTGTAAACCAGCAAGAAGCAAAGGCAGCGCTTAACCGCATTACAACAAACTATCAACTTTGTCCAAAATTAACTGGACTTTCGGATTCAAAAAAAGCCTGTGCACAATTTGCAATCAATGAATGCGATGGTGCTTGCATAGACAAAATAACTCCTGAAGAATACAACTCAAGAGTTCAGGTTTTTATTGACAAAAATCTTTTTGAAAATAAAAGCATGATCATCATTGACAAAGGCCGAAAAACAGGAGAATACAGTGCAATATTAATCGAAAAAGGAATATACAAAGGGTATGCATTTTATGATTTAAATTATCAAATTCACACCCCCGAAATACTAAAAAATATCCTGATTCCAATGCCCAACAATAAAGACACGAGATCATACATTCAAGGTTATTTAAAAAAACATAGAGTCCTAAAAATTATTAATTTTTAATTGAAAGATTCAACACCAATAAGCAAATAATTTAGGAGCCAATCCAGCTGTACACTACAACTCCTCATTATTCCAGTCGTTTTTCTAAGGCGCAAAAGGAGCTTCTTTCAGTTGCTCTTTTACACCAAGAAAAACTAACTAAAATAATTCCGGGGTTTTCGTTACCATCTGGGCTAAAAAAAGAAAATGAAGTATTTAATTACCATCGTCGGACCTACAGCCATAGGAAAAACTGCCTTAAGTATAAACCTGGCCAATCACTATAATTGTGAAATTGTTTCCTGTGACAGCCGACAGTTTTTTAAGGAAATGACCATTGGTACAGCAGTTCCTAATCCAAAAGAATTGGCAGCAGCAACACATCATTTTATTCAAAATAAATCAATTTTTGATAACTATACCGTAGGTGATTTCGAAAAAGAGGCATTGTCAAAAATAGAAGAATTGTTCCAAAATAATGATTACGTAGTTCTCGTTGGAGGTTCCGGATTGTATGTAGATGCTATTTTAAAAGGCTTTGATGAATTTCCAACTATAGATCCTTCTGTTAGAGAAAATGTAAATTCAAGTTACAAAGAATCAGGAATCGAGTACTTGCAACAACAACTGGCAACATTAGATCCTGAATATTACAAAACAATAACATCCGAAAACCCACAAACTCTACAAAATCCACAACGTATGATGCGTTTTGTAGAAGTTTGCATTGGTTCCGGTAAACCTTATTCATCATTTTTAAATCAAGAAAAAAACAACCGCAACTTTACCCCAATAATCATAGGATTAGAAGCAGAAAGAAGCGTTATTTATGATCGAATAAACCAACGGGTAGACATCATGCTCAATGAAGGGCTTTTATCAGAAGCCGAAAAACTATACCCAAACAAAGAACTAAATGCATTACAAACCGTAGGTTATAGAGAATTGTTTAGCTATTTTGATGGAGAATTTACGCTACCCTTTGCTATAGAAGAAATCAAAAAAAATACCAGAAGATTTTCTAAGCGCCAACTCACTTGGTTCAAACGAAAAGAAAACACTCAATGGTTTGACTATCTAACAGACAGAGCAGAAATTATAAAATATATAGAAACTCAATCCCAGTCTAAAATCAACAATCATAAATCATAAAACCCTATGCCAATAGATCCAAATTTCACGTCCATATTTAGCAAAGATTGGGAAATCAATTTTACTCAATGTGCTCCAAACGGTTATTTAAAATATGCAGATTTATGCAATTTGCTACAGCTAACTGCTGCAGCACATTCAGAAGTAGGTGGTATCAGCTTTTCCGATATGCAAGAATTTGATCAAGCATGGGTTTTGAGTAGAATGCGCGTAGAAGTTACTGAACTACCAAAATGGAGAGACATTGTTACTGTAAAAACTTGGATCAATTCCTTAGAAAATTCTCGTTCTGTAAGAGCACTGGAAATGCATGTCAACGGAAAGAAGATAGTAGGATCTGAAACATTTTGGGCTGTTTTTAACACCAAAATGCGTAGACCGGAACCATTAGCACTGCCCTACTCTCATTTTGAATTATATCCAGAAAATAAAGCTACTGAATTGGGTTTCTCAAAAATAAATATAACTCACGAAAAAGAGATGGTATTTGAGAGAACCGTATTTTTATCTGATTTAGATATTGTCAACCATGCCAATAATGTAAAATACCTAGAATGGTGTTTGGATCTGGTAGATGAAAAGAAAATCCTATCCAAAGAAATTAAAAGTTTCGAGATGAATTTCTTAAAGGAATTGTCCCTTAAGGACAGGGTAACAATACATGAATGCATAAATGATAAAGATGTCATTTTTAGCATTACCAAGGATGACAAAACGAGTTTTGCATTACAACTCAATTGGAAATAAAAAAAAGCTTCGAAATCAATCGAAGCTTTTTTATTTATAAGCTATTTGTTTTTTATAACTAATCTAAAACCTTCACCGTGAATGTTCAAAATTTCAACATCCTCATCCTGTTTTAAGTATTTTCTAAGTTTGGCGATGTAAACATCCATACTTCTAGAAGTAAAATAATTATCATCTCTCCAAATTTTAGTCAAAGCTAATTCTCTAGGCATTAAGTCATTTTCATGAAGAATTAGCATTTTAAGCAATTCGTTTTCCTTTGGAGATAACTTAATAGGTTCTCCACCGCTAAATGTCAAGAAACGCAATTTTGAATTAAGGTGAAATTTACCAATATTAAATTCAAATTGAACCGCTTCTGTTTTTACATCAGACGATTTTCTCTGAATGATGGCATTAATTTTCATTAATAATACCTCAGAATCAAAAGGTTTATTCAAATAATCATCAGCACCTGCCTTGTAACCTTTTAATACATCCTCCTTCATCGTTTTTGCAGTAAGGAAAATTATAGGCACTTCATTATTTTTCTCTCTAATTTCTTTAGCTAGGGTATATCCATCTTTATATGGCATCATAACATCAAGAATACACAAATCGTAAGTATCTTTCTTGAATTTTTCAAAACCTTCCATACCATTTTTAGCTAATACGACTTCAAAATCATTTAGCATTAAATAATCTTTTAGTACGGCACCAAAATTAAGGTCATCTTCAACTAACAGTATTTTTTTATTCGCGTTTTCCATATTTTAATTTATTAATGGTAATTTTATAATGAAGGTACTTCCTTTTCCCTTTTCACTTTCTACATATACTTGACCATTGTGGTCATCTACAATTCTTTTTACATAAGCAAGTCCTAATCCATGTCCTTTTACATTATGTATATCCCCTGTATGCTCTCTGTAAAACTTCTCAAAAACTCTTTTCTGGGCAATCTTACTCATACCAACCCCATTATCCTTTATTTTTATAATAACCATATCTTTGATATTCTCGGTATAAATATCAATTTTAGGAACATCTGGAGAGTATTTTATGGCATTTTCTAAAATATTTACTATTACGTTTGTAAAATGCACATCATTTAGTAACGCTGTTTTTCTCAAAGCTCCAAAATGAAGGTTAACACTACCATTTCTATCTTCCAGAATCAAATTAACATGTTCTATTGCGTCATTTATAATTTCCTCTACATTTGTAGATTCCTTTATTATGTTTAATTCTTTCTTCTCCAGCTTAGAAATTCGCAATACATTTTCTACTTGAGCATGCATCCTTTTATTTTCATCCCGAATCATATCGAGATACTTAAATACTTTTTCCCTATCTTCTATAATTTTAGGATTTCGAATAGCATCCAAAGCTAAATTTATAGTTGCAATCGGTGTTTTAAACTCATGCGTCATATTATTGATAAAATCCGTCTTAATCTCCGAAATTTGTCTTTGACGTATCAACTGATTTAGGGCACTTGTATAAGCTATTATTATAATTAACGTAAATATGATAGATAATATCGTAATACTCACCAACTCAGATAATAGAAACTTCTTTTTATGAGGAAAAGTTACCAGTAACTTATACTTTTCATTTCCTTCATTATCTGTAAAAATTGGAATCGAATACGTAGCTTCTTTATCGTATTTGAAATTATCTGATTTTACTTTAGTTTGTATTCCATTACTTAAAATTCCAAATTCAAACTTGGTTTTTACACCATATTCTTCCAACTCTTTTTTAAGCAAATCTCTTAATACCTCTTTTGAAATTCTTTCTTGAATGGGCATGGCTGAGGCAATGTCCTTAAAGAAAATTTCAAACTGCGCATTGTCTAAAACATCTAGATTTCCTGATTTTTCAATTTTAACATCCGGTATCAAACTCTGTTGTAAACCAGAATTATCTAACTTATTATTATTATAAACTTCAGTAACTCTTTTTGAATTAAAATTTTTGAAATTTTCGGTATCAAATTTTTTATCAAATAATCCAGAGGGTAATTTAAAATCTTCAGAAATTACAAGATTCGAATAAATGATGGTTTGATTAGTCTTTGGATTTTTCTGAACATAATAAAACTCTAATAAATCATCCCTCTTAGGAATTTTACCTGTACTGTCTTTATAATGATTGTATTTATCATAAAAACTATAGGCTTCTCTATTTTGAAGCTTCTCAGCAACATTACCAATTACTTGCTTAACGTGATACTTAAACTGCTCATCATTATTCTTAAATGAACTATTAAACCAATATACTTGAACAAGTATAATCCCGATCAAGGACAAACTCATTAACAATACAAGTAATCTAAAAAATAACTTATTCATTTAAGCAAAATTAATATTTTAACAATATAGTAAATAATGCATTAACCAAAGATTAACATTTAAGACTTGATTTGTTTAATTCCTAAAAAATTAAGAATTTTAACAATTTCTAACTTTACAGCCTCTATACCAGTATTTTCTATAATAAAATCGCTTTTTGATGATTTTTGCTCATCATTCCATTGATTTTTTATTCGCTCTAAAACTTTTTCTCGAGTAGTTTTATCTCTTTCTATAACTCTTTGAATCCTTATTTCAAGAGGCGCTACAACATTTATGATGAAATCACATTCTTTATAACTACCACTTTCAAATAAAATGGCACTTTCGTAAATGACAAACTGATCTTTTTGATGTTCTAAAAGCCATTGTTTAAAATGCATTTTAACAGCAGGATGTACAATTCCATTGAGCTGAGCTAGTTTATTAGCGTCATTAAATACAATTTCAGATAACTTTTCTTTTATTAAAACGCCTTTTTCAAATACAGTTGTACCAAATACATCTTTAATTTGATCTAAAATCATTTCTGATTGCATCAAATTTCTAGCTTCTTGATCTGTTATGTAAACTGGAATACCAGATGCTAAAAAAAGTTGGGCCACTGTTGTTTTACCACTACCAATTCCTCCTGTTAAACCAATTATTTTTGCCATTTTAATTAATTCTTAAAAAACAATTCTGGAAATGCTTCTTGTGGCTTCTGTTTTAACATAATAACTTTAACATAAGACTCTAAAAACCCCATTCCGTAACCGTAAAACTGTTTCCAAACTGCAATAATTGACAGATAACCAATTTTAATACTCTTATTCTGAATAGAAGACAGCAAAAATAATGCCAAAAAATAACCAAAATAAAATTTAAGAAGAAAATCTTGATTAAATACCAACAACATTAAAGATACAAAAAATCCTATTATAAAAAACGTTGGGAAGAAAAAAGTTAATTTATTATATTGAGGATACCAACTATTAAGAATTGGTCTTGCTTTACCAAATTTACTGACCTGAATGGAGAATTTATCCCAATCAATTCGTCTTTTATGATACACAAATGCATTCTGAAAAAGTCGTGTTTCATAACCTAAATCCCATAAACGAATAGACAAATCCGGGTCCTCGCCAGGGTGAATATTTCCAAAACCTTTAGAAGCTATAAATGCTTTTCGAGACAATCCCATATTAAAGCTTCGAGGCTGAAATTTATCTATTTTTTCTGATCCTCCTCTAATTCCACCAGTGGTTAAAAAAGAAGTCATTGCAAAATTGATTGCTTTTTGGATATCCGAAAAACTATCTAATGCTTTATCTGGCCCACCAAAACAATCCACATAATTTTCCTGTAAAGCTTTTTCAACCTCACTCAAATAATTACTAGGTATAATACAATCTGAGTCAAAAATAATGTAGTAATCCCCCCTAGCCTTATTCATTCCGTAGTTTCTAGAGTCACCAGGACCTGAATTTTCTTTATAGTAGTATGAAATATCCAGTCTGTCTCCATATTTAGCAGCAACATCCTGACATCGAATTGTAGAACCATCCTCTATCAGTACAATTTCAAAAATTTCTTCGTAGGTTGATTTTGCTAAACTTTCTAATAATTCATCTACTTCATCAGGACGATTATAAACAGGAATGATCAATGAAAACAACATAATAGTAATTGGGTTATTATTTTTTATTCTTTTATTTTAAATTTTGGCAAAGGTACTCTTTATCAACAAAAAAACCATCAAATAAATAATGATGGTTTTTATATAACATGTGTTTTTATTAGCTCTATTCAAACATTTCCATTACTTCTTGGCTAACTCCCATATTAGAAAATCCTCCATCATGCAACAAATTTTGCAAGGTCACTTTTCGGGTCAGATCCGAAAACATAACAACTATATAATCAGCACATTCTGCAGCTGTCGCATTACCAAGAGGAGACATCTTATCTGCGAAAGCAATAAAACCTCCAAATCCTTTGACTCCCTGCCCAGCTCTGGTAGCTGTAGGAGATTGCGAAATAGTATTGACTCTCACTTTTTTATCTCTCCCAAAGAAATACCCAAAACTACGTGCAATAGATTCTAAATAGGCTTTATTATCGGCCATATCATTATAATCCGGAAAAACTCTCTGAGCAGCCATATATGATAGCGCAATAATACTACCCCATTCATTCATGGCATCTTTTTTATACAATACTTGCATCAACTTATGAAAAGAAACTGCAGAAACATTCCAACCTTTTTCCGTATACTCATAATTTTGATTCGTATAATGATTTCCTTTTCTAACATTAACCGACATTCCGATTGAATGCAAAACAAAATCAATTTTTCCTCCTAAAATTTCAACCGCTTTATCAACCAGCAATTCCAAATCCGTAACCGAAGTTGCATCAGCAGGAATAATTTGACATCCTATTTTCTCAGCCAGCGCGTCTATATTACCCAATCTCATTGCCGCTGGGGCATTTGTTAAAACAAAAACACCTCCTTCTGCATTAACTCGTTCAGCCGTTTTCCAAGCTATAGAATTTTCATCTAAAGCCCCAAAAATAATTCCTCTTTTTCCTTTTAATAAATTATACATAAAAATAATATTTAAAATTACAGTAACTATTTAATAGTATCTAGTTGCTAAGACACTGAGTCTCTAAGATTTTAAGTAGACATTTTTTTAACTTAGAATCTTAGAGACTCAGTGTCTTAGAATCTAAATAGCTGCAAATTATACTATAAAAAAACACCTTATTTTCTTGATTTTAAACCATCAAGTAATAAGGTGCTTTGAAAATTATGAATATTGTTTGCTAATTATCCGATACTTTGGATAGCAACCATTTCGTTTGTATCTGCTTTATAATCTACACCATCGAATCCAAAACCAAACAAATTATAGAAATCACTTCTGTAACCTTCTAAATCTCCTAATTCTGCCAGATTCTCAGTTGTAGCTTCTAACCATAGTTTAGCAACTTGGTCCTGAACATCCTCACGCATTTCCCAATCATCAATACGGATTCTTCCTTTATCATCAGTCAAAATTGCTTCTCCTGTGTATAGTCTTTGTTGGTACAAACGCTGAATTTGCTCGATACAACCTTCATGAATTCCTTTTTCTTTCATTATTTTATACAATAAAGAAATATACAATGGAATAACCGGAATTGCTGAACTAGCTTGAGTTACCAAAGCTTTATTTACGGAAACATAAGCTTTACCATTAAGAGATGCTAAACTTTCAGAAATTGTGAATGCTGTTGCTTCAAGGTGATCTTTAGCACGACCAATCGTACCTTTTCTATAAACAGCCTCAGTTAATGATGGCCCTATGTATGAATAAGCAACTGTTGTAGCACCTGGAGCCAATAGATTTTCAGCTTTCAAAGCATCAATCCACATAGCCCAATCTTCACCACCCATTACAGCAACTGTATTGGTAATATCTTCTTCTGTGCAAGGTTCTATAGAAATTTCAGAAACTTTTCCGGTATGAAAATCAACAGTTTTGTTGCTAAAAGTGCTTCCAATTGGTTTCAACACTGAACGGTGTAAAACTCCTGTATTTGGATTTAATCTTACTGGTGAAGCAAGACTGTATATAACTAAATCTACTTGGCCTAAATCAGCTTTTATAAGATCTAATGTTTGTTTTTTTATTTCGTTTGAAAACGCATCTCCATTAATACTCTTTGCATATAAGCCCGCTTTATGAGCTTCATTTTCAAAAGCAGCCGAATTATACCAACCTGGAGAAGCTGTCTTTCCTTCTGAAGGTTCTTTTTCAAAAAACACCCCAATTGTTGCTGCATCTGAACCAAAAGCACTAGTAATTCTTGAAGCCAAACCAAAACCTGTTGAAGCTCCTATAACCAATACTTTCTTAGCACCAGCAATAGCTCCTTTTGATTTTACATATTCAATTTGATTTTTAACACTTTGTTCGCAACCTTTTGGTTGGGCTGTCAAACAAATAAATCCTCTCATTCTTGGTTCTATAATCATATTAGTCTATACGTTAATTTATATTATATAATTTTTAAATTAATTGAATGTTTTTAAATCTTTCAAAATTGAATGAGCAAATATAGCCCAATTATTTAGTTCAACAAGGCCTTTGCATGATTTAAGGCCGAATCAGAAATAACAGTTCCAGACAACATTTGTGCTATTTCTGTGATACGCTCATCACTTGATAATAATCTTAATTCAGATTGTGTATCCTCTCCAACAGTCATCTTTGAGACTTTGAAATGCTCCTCACCTTTGGCTGCTATTTGAGGCAAGTGGGTTATTGCAAATATCTGCATTTCAACACTCATTTCTTTCATAATCTCTCCCATTCTATTAGCAATTTCACCAGAAACCCCAGTATCGATTTCATCAAAAATCAGAGTTGGTAATTTTGAATATTGTGCCAAAATTGCTTTTACAGCCAGCATAATTCTTGACATTTCTCCACCAGAAGCCACTTTCTTCAATAAACCAAAATCAGTTCCTTTATTAGCAGAAATTAAAAATTGTAATTCGTCTTTTCCATTTTCAAAATAGGTCGAAGTTCTATTTATTTCCATTTTAAAACGTACATTT